>JADFPW010000119.1 GCA_022562105.1 Planctomycetota bacterium | reverse complement strand
GGGCCCGCAGGCTTGCGGGCACCAGTCACTCCCCGCTGGAAGGCGACGCGAAGTCGGACGCGCACGCGGATCGTCCCCCCCCGAGCGAGTAGTGCGTCCGGCGTGGATTTGCCGTGTGCCACTGGTGGCTTGTCCACCCGTGTTGCGGGCGGTGATGCTGCATCATGGAATCCACAAGCTCAGAGGCCGTCTTTCCCCTCATTTGGCTCCCTACCTGGTAGGTGCTGAGCTTTGTTCTGCCACTGCACTGGTGGACGAGGCACCAGTGGCACCCGGCCACCCCTTCGGCCTCGGGTGGCGTCCGCCTGCGGCGGAGTATTCCAGGCTGTGGCGCGAGCGTCAGAACTCGCCGCGTTCGCTACGATCGTCGAGGCTCGGCGCGACATTTCCATGACATTCGCCCACCCGCACTCGCTATAGTTCGTTGGGCAACCTTAATGCGGTGCGCGGAATGGCCCAGGTGTAGGGTCATCGTCAGCGCTAAATGCTGCCGAAAGGTATCGTAGGAGAGCACATCGGGTTGGCCTCCACCAGGGCGTCCGGGATAATCGAAACATGCGTATTGCCACACGCGGCAGTGATCTAGCCCTTTGGCAGGCTCGCTGGGTGCAGCAAGCCCTGGAAGCCGGGGGCGCTACCGAGATCGAGCTCCACGTCGTCAAGACGCAAGGCGACGTCGCCCAGGATCGGGCCCTGACGCAGCTCGAGGGCAAGGGGTTCTTTACCCGGGAGATCGAGGCGGCGTTACTCAGCGGAGCTGCGGATGTCGCTGTTCACAGCTACAAGGATCTGCCGACGCAGCAACCTCAGGAGCTGGTCGTTGCGGCCGTACCGTCACGGGCGGCGACCAACGACGTGTTGATTGTGTGTGAGGACATTGTCGACTCGCGCGGTGCGACTTGGCCATTGGCGCCGGCGGCACGGGTGGGGACCGGCTCCACCCGGCGGATCGCCCAGTTGTTGCACACCCGCCCGGATCTGACGGTAGTGGACCTTCGCGGGAACGTACCCACGCGCGTTCGCAAGCTCCGAGACGGGGAGTACGACGCCATCGTCCTAGCCAAGGCGGGCCTCGATCGACTGGAAATCGATCTGGCGGGGATGGTGGTTGTCGATCTGCGGCCCAGCGGATTTCTGCCCGCGCCGGCTCAGGGGGCGCTGGCGATTCAATGTCGCCGGGACGATGCACGCACAGCCTCGCTGCTTCGCGGCTTGCACGACGATGCAACGGCTGCCTGCGTGGCAGCAGAGCGACACTTGTTGACGCTGTTTGAAGGCGGATGTTCATTGCCGCTGGGTTGCGTGGCATCGCTGGACAACGCAGTCGTCGAGCTGCGTGCCAAATGGCTGGCCGACGATGGCGACATGCGCACCTGCTGCGTTCGGGAGAACGACCCGGCCGCCGCCGCCGAAGCAGCCCATAGAGCACTGACAACGTGATGACACGAACCGTCGCCATGCGTGTGGCCATTCTCCGCCAGCCGGAGCGAGCCCGGGAGCTTTGTGCCGCCCTCGAGGATGTCGGAATCGAAACCGCGGTCCATCCGATTACCCGAACCGTGTTTCTGGAACCAGATGATCCCGATGAGTGGCGAACCCTTGTCGAGTCGGCTGAATGGGTGGTGTTCACCAGCGTCAATGCCGTGCACAGCCTGATCGGGGGTGTTGGTGGTGGCGCGTGGCTGGGCGATTCGCTCCGCGCCCGCAAGACCGCGGTGCTAGGCCAATCGTCGCTCACCGCACTAGGCGAGATGGACGTGGCTCCAGCACTTGCTGAGGTGAAGGGTACGTCCGACGACTTGGCGGCGGGCCTGTTGCAGGCGCTTGCCCCCCGGTCGCGCGTCTTGTATCCATGCGCCGGTCGTACCATAGGAACAATCGAAGATCTCCTGCACGCCGCCGGACATGACCTGTGCAAGCTGACCTGCTACACCACCGAGGCGATTCCGACGAGTGATCGTCTGCCTATCGACTGGGCGGGCATGGACGCAGCCGTGGTCGCTGCTCCCAGTGCGGTGGAGGCGTTGGATCTGGAACCGAACTTGCCAGGAAGTATGGTGTTCGCAGCCATCGGGCCGACAACCGCACGATCGCTGCGGGATCGGGGGTTTCGCGTGCTCGGGGAGGCATCGACTCCGGATACCGCCGCGATCGTGAAACTGCTGACCGACCAATGCAGAACCGTGAGACCAGGTTCATGAGCCACGCCGATCGATCGCTGATCCGCATACGCCGCATGACGGGATTGTTCGTCGTGCTGGCCGTCTTCGTATTGAGTCTGATGGTGTGGTGGGTCTTCTTCCAGATTCGTGCCGGGCAACGCTATCGGGCGCTGAGTCAGGCCGCCTGGGACAGCAACGCCGCCACGCTGGAACAGTTGATCGCTTCCGACCAGCTCGACGTCGAGCAGGCCCGCGGGCTGCCGATCGCCCAGGACATGGAACTGTTGGTCGACGGGTCAACAGGTGGTGTGACGGCCCGCCCGACGGCAGAGGCGATACAGGAAGTGGAGCGGGAGGCGGGGCGCCTGGTCACGATGTTCATGACCGAGGGCGTCTTCTTTGCCGTCGTCGTCTTGGTGGGTGTATGGATGATGTTCATGACCCTCCGTCACGAGATGGAGCTGAACCGGCGGCAAAACAACTTCGTGGCTGCTGCCATGCACGAATTGCGCACGCCGTTGGCCACGCTCAAGCTATCGCTGGAAACGCTCGTGCAACGTGACCTGGACACCGAGAAGCGAGTGGCTCTGCTCACCAGCGCTGGAGCGGAGGTGGATCGATTGTCGCTTCTGGTGGGCGATTTATTGCACGCCGGGCGAGTCGTCTCGGGGAGCGATGCCCTTCCGCTCGAACACAGCGACGTCGCTCCGCTGCTGCGCGACATCGTGGACCGCGCCCAACCATGGATCGAACAAGCCGGCCTCGAGGTACGCATGAATCTGTCCGAGGGGAGCTACGCCTTCGTCAATGCCGATGCCCTGCGAACCGTGATCCAGAATCTACTGGACAACGCCCGCAAGTTCGGCGACGGCGACACTCGAGTCGATATCGACCTGGCGACCTGCGGCGACTTTGTGCGATGCGTCCTGTCCGACAACGGTCAGGGGGTGCCCAGCGGCGACCTGGAACGCATCTTCGATCGCTTCCATCGCGGGGGCGACGAACAGACCCGCACCACGCAGGGTACGGGACTGGGACTCTACATTGCTCGCTCCTTGATGACCCGTATGGGCGGGGACATTCAGGGACGCAACCGACCCGAGGGCGGTGCAGAGTTCATCCTGCGCTGGCCGCGGAGGGACCACGCATGAGCGCCCGCGTACTGGTCATCGAGGATGAGCGAGCCTTTGCACAGGTGGTCATCCTCAATCTCGAAAGCGAGGGGTTCGCCGTTCGCCATGCGGAGACTGGGCCTCAGGGCTTGGACGTCGTGCGAGAGTGGAATCCCGAGATCATCCTCCTCGACGTAATGCTCCCACGGATGGACGGGTTCGAGGTGTGCAAACGCATTCGCCAGTCGGGCAACATCACGCCGGTGCTGTTCATCACTGCCAAGGGCGAGGAGGACGATCGTATCCGCGGCCTGGAACTCGGCGGCGATGATTACCTGGTCAAGCCGTTTTCGATCGATGAATTGATGGCTCGTGTTCGGGGGATGCTGCGGCGACAGCAGTGGTATCAGCGCTCCCTGGACACCAGTCGCACGGTGCGATTCGGCGACAACGACGTGGACTTCGCCGCCTACTCGGCCCAGACGGGGCGGGGCAAGATCTCGCTTACCCAGAAGGAGTGTCAGGTGCTCAAGCTGCTCGTCGAACGAGCCGGACAGACCGTGTCACGATCGACCATTCTGGACACGGTATGGGGTTACGATCGATTCCCCAGCACCCGGACGGTCGATAACATCATCATGCGACTGCGCAAACACTTCGAGCCCGATCCGGGAAAACCGAGGTACGTGCTCTCGGTTTACGGAGCGGGTTACAAGTTTGATCCGGGCGAGGTGCCATCATGAGCGAGTCACTATTCCTCCGTGCCTGCAGGAGAGAACCGGTTGCGCGGACCCCGGTCTGGATGATGCGCCAGGCGGGGCGCTACCTGCCGGAATACCAGCAGATTCGAGCCAAGGCCGACTTTCTGACCATCTGCCGGACGCCCGAACTGGCCGCGGAGGTGACGCTTCAACCGGTCCGCCGCTTCGGCTTCGACGCAGCCATCATCTTCAGCGACATCCTCATCCCGCTAGAGGCGCTCGGGTTTCCCATCGCGTTCGTAAACGATCGACCCACGATCACGGAACCCGTGGGAAGCGCCTCCGACGTCCCCGAAGCTATTCCCGACGATTTCGAGGCCGGCTTGCAGTTTGTCTATCAGGCTATAGGGCTTGTGTGCAACGAGCTCCCCAGCCACGTGCCGCTCATCGGTTTCGCCGGTGCCCCGTTCACGTTGGGAAGCTATCTGATCGAAGGCGGCGGTTCGCGCACCTACGCGAAGACCAAGACATTCTTCTACGAGTGCCCGGAGGCGGCTCATCGGTTGCTGGGGCTGCTCGCTGACGCGGTGGCCGTCCACCTCGGGGCCCAGATTCGGGCCGGTGCTCAGGCGGTGCAACTGTTCGATTCCTGGGCCGGGGCGCTGGCCGAGGATGAATACCGGGTGTGGGCCCTGCCCTACGTTCGCCGAATCATGGAGGCGCTGGGCCCGACGGGCGTGCCGCGGATCCTTTATACACTCAACGGCGCCCATCTGACTGATTCGCTGATCGAAACCGGGGCGGACGTGTTGAGCATCGACTGGCGTGTCCCCATGGATCGAGCATGCGACCGCCTGTTGCCGCACGTCGCCATACAAGGCAATCTCGATCCGACGCGGTTGCTGGGCGGTTGCAACCGAGCCATGCAGGAGGTCACCACGATACTCGACATGGTCAACGGTCGGCCCGGCCACATCATGAACCTGGGGCATGGAGTGCTGCCATCGACACCGGTGGAGAACGTGGAAGCGTTGGTCCGCGCGGTACATGCTCATCGCCGGGCGCTAGACTCGAGCACCGGGTCGCAACGTTCCGACGAGGAATCATGTCATGTCGGAATCGTTTGATCGACATCGTGTCGCGGTGATCGGCGGAGGGATCGCCGGCCTGAGCGCTGCATTCCATCTGCGTGAATTGATGCGCACCGCGGGGACGCCGGGTGAGACGATCGTCTTTGAACGAGCCGCTCAATCCGGCGGCACGACGAGAACGGAACGAATCGACGGCTACACGCTTGATCGCGGGCCGAACGGATGGCTGTCCAACGAGCCGCTCATGGATCGGCTGGTCGATGAGTTGGGCCTGACCGGCGAGATCGTGCGATCCAACGACGCCGCTCGAAACAGATTCATCTACACCAGGGGCCGCCTGCATCGCCTGCCCGATTCTCCGCCGCGGTTTCTCACCAGCGGTCTGTTGACGCTGCGGCAGAAGCTCCGCGTGCTGGGCGAAGTGATGGTGCGGGGTCGCCGCGATGACGAGGACGAGTCGGTCTACGACTTCGGCCGGCGCCGCCTGGGGAAGGCGTTTGCCGAGACGATGTTGGATCCGATGGTTTCGGGGATCTTCGCCGGTGACGTGCGCCGTCTGTCCCTGCCGGCCGCGTTTCCAGCCATGCGACAGATGGAGTTGGAATATGGCGGGCTATTTCGGGCGATGATCGCCAAGCGCCGCGCCGCCCGCAGAACCAGCGTCGGGGATCGAACGGAACTGGCGGGCGAGCGGCCAGGCGCATCCGGAACACTGGCGGGCAAGCCGCCCGTGGCACCCGGCGCCGCCCCCAAAACCAGCGGCGGACCGGGTGGACCCGGCGGCGTGCTCACGACCCTAAGTGGCGGCGTGGGTCGCCTGACCGAGGAGCTGGGCAGGCAGTTGGGCGACTGCATCCGTGCGAACTGCCAGGCCACGATGGTCTGCCCGCACGACGGCGGCTTCGAGGTGCGGTTCGACGGTGGTTGTGAGCATTTCGACGCCGTGGTGGTCGCGGTGCCGGCGTACGCTGCGGCCGACTTGGTGAACGGATTCGCACCGCGCGCGGCGGAGGCGTTGGCTGGTATCGAATTTGCCGACGTGGCCGTTGTGTGCCACAGTTTCGACTCGGCTGCAGGGCTCAACGGGTTCGGGCACCTGATCCCACGGGGCGAGGGGATTCGCTCGCTGGGATGCCTGTGGACCAGTTCGATCTTCCCGCAACAGAGCGCTGCTGGGCATACGTTGCTGCGAACATTGCTCGGCGGAGCGACCGACGGGAGCATCCTCGGCCGATCGGACGATGAACTACATGATGGAGCACTGGGCGATATTCGGACGGTCCTGGGGCTGGAGGCGGCTGCAACCAATCGGTGGATTTTTCGGCACGAGCGGGGGATCGCTCAATACACGATGGGCCACCGCGGACGTGTTGCGGTTGTTGACCACTTGTGCGCCGAGCTGCCCGGCATTGCGTTTGTGGGGGCGTCGTATCGTGGCGTCTCTCTCAACCGATGTGTGCGCGACGCGTATACGGTGGCTCCGACGGTGCTGAGGAAACTGGGCGTCCCATTCGAGGCGCCCGACGGTGCAGCATTGAAGACGCATTCGTCGGACGCGTCAACGCACGAGACGCCCGCAACGCGGACCACAATGAACCAGAAGCCATTGGAGCCGGTGCGGTGAGCTTTCTCACCCTGGTTCTGGGCGCTCTGACGCTGCTGTTCTATGCCACTGGTGTGGCGTCCGCGGTCCTCGCGTTACGAAACCTGGATCGGTTCGCGGTCAAGTGGACCTATTTGTTCGGGTTCATGGCGTTCGGCGTTCATGTGCTGTGGGTGCTGAACACGGCCGTCGGTGTGGGGGGCTTCCCCATTCATGCCAAATGGCAGGGCCTGGCGACGGCCGGCCTGATCGTGTCGGCGGTGACCCTTCCCTGGGGCAGCGCCTCGCGCTGGCTTGCGTTGAGCCTCGGCACGCAGGCGACGACCGCTGTCCTGGTCGCCCTGGCTCTGATCGCCCATCACCAGCGACCCGAAACGGCGCCGCGAGTGTTTGCATTCGATGTCATGCTGCTGGCCAATCTGGCGGCCACTTCGATCCTGCTCATCGCCTCGTCTTATGCGGCTGGGTATATCCTGCTCGATGCGGGTTTGAAGCGACGGGCTACGTGGGGGCGCCTCCGACAGTGGCCTCCGCTGACGGTTTTGTCTCGTCGGTTCACCAACCTGGCCATGCTCGGAAGTGTGTCGCTGGCTGTCGGTTTGATTCTGGGCATCGTCCAACGGGCCCAGAATCATTATCCGCTCGTGGGCGATGTGCATACGTGGGTAGTCGGGTTGACCTTGACCCTGTTCCTGACCGTGGTGGCCTCGTCGAAGCTGCGAGGACTATCGCTGCGAACGAGGGCGGGCATCACCGTCTGCGGTGGCGGACTGCTGTTTGTGGGAATTGCCGTTGGAGCATTGAACCTGTATGGCTCGAACTCCTGACCGCATAGACGGACGGCACCTGGCCGTCATCGGCCTGAACCACAAGGTGGCCGATGTGAGCCTGCGCGAACAAATTGCGGTCGCTCCGGAGATGCGCGAACGGTTCATGAATCGCGTTGTTGAATGCCCGCACGTGGCCGGTGGGATCGTTCTTTCCACCTGCAACCGGACCGAGCTCTACCTATCCACGACCGAATGGATGGACCGTGAGCAGCTTCAAGCCCTGTTGGTTCAGGATCGGTGCTCGGGCGTGGAGCTGGACGATCAGTGTTTCTACGTCTATCGAAAAGGGGACGTGCCCCGACATCTGTTTCGGGTCAGCGCCGGCCTGGACTCGATGATCCTGGGCGAACACCAGATCCTCGCCCAGGTCAAACAGGCCTACGCCGACGCGTTGAACGCCAGACAAACCGACGCGGTTCTCAACCGACTACTGACCAGTGCCATCGAGAGCGGCAAGCACGTTCGCCAGCGGACGCGCATCAGCATGGGTGCGGTCTCGGTGGCCTATGCAGCAGCCGAACTCGCTCGACAGATCTACGGCGAGATGGGTGATGTAAGCGCCCTGGTCATTGGTAGCGGCAAGACGGGCCGCCTGACGGCTCGCCATCTGTACGAAGCGGGCGTCCGACGATGGTGGGTCTGCAGTCGCTCCAGTGAGCGAGCCGGAGAACTGGCACGCGAACTAGGCGGCCACGTGCTGCCGTGGACCGCTCTTCAGCAGCCGCTGGAGATCGACGTCCATCTGATCGTATCGGCCACAGCAGCCTCGGAAACCATTCTACGTCCCGAACACTTCAAGCACCTTGCCGGCCGACATGCCCGTCGCAACGGTATGCCCCTGACGTGCGTCGACCTGGCCATGCCGCGTGATATTGACGAGGCCGTCGGTCGCTTGCCCGGAACCTATCTGTACAACGTCGACAATCTGCAGGATGTCATCCAGGACAACCTCGCTTTGCGGCAACAGGAAACCCATTGTGCTCGACTGATCACTGACGAGGACGTGGCCGCTTTCGAGGCCTGGCGACGTGAGCGGCGTGTCTCCAGAACCATTGCCCAGCTCACCTCCAAGTTCGAGGACGTTCGCCAACGCGAGATGGCGGAACATCTGAACGATTTTTCGCCAGGCGATCGCGAGCAGGCCGAGCGATTCAGCAAGCGCCTCCTAAACGCCGTCCTCCACGCCGCGATCGGCAACTTGAAACGGACCGCCCGCGAGCGTGAGGACGATCAGCTCCCGGAATCCGTCCGCGACATCTTCGCCAAGCTGGACGAACCAACCGACGCCCCCGAGCCGGCACAGAAATCCTAGTCGGATTGCCAACCCTCGATCATCGAGCATCGGGGATCGTCAATGGGCAATCGGCGAGCGACGATCCTGATCAGGGGGCATCGATCGCGTACATGGGTAGATAGCGGTAGTACACTTCAAGCATCAGGGTGCATAGGGCGGTCTGATAGATGCGACCGCCGATGGGGGCCCACTCGCCTTCGGGATCCCAACTGCCGGCGGCTCGGCCCTTGGCCCGCTGGTGGGTGAGTAACTGCTCGGTCAGGGTTTCGTTCCACCGCTCCCACACAGGCCCGCGGTATTGGAACAGAGCCAACGTCGCGTAATACCAGTAGTATGTATTCAGATCGGAATTCCAGTCGGGTGGGTATTGGACGAGGAAGTCCACCGCGGTCTGCATGCGCGGATCGTCGTGCGGCACGCCTAGCAACTGCTGGACGAACATGCCTTCGGCGGTCATCGACGGGGTGTATCGTCGGCCCGGTTTGTAGGCGTACAGGCCCGGCTGAGCACGATTGGAAACCCGGTCCAGCCACTCGCGAGCGCTTTCGTAGGATTCCTGGGGAACTTCAACGCCCCCGCGCTCGCCGCTGGTCAACGCCATCACTTGCCAGCCTAGTACCGACGTGTCGCCGGGCTGGCCGGGATCATAGCGCCAGCCTCCCACGCGTTGATTGCGCGAATCGTCGATAAACTCCATGGCCCGGCGCAGCGGATCAGCCAAACGCGGATCCTCGGTCATGGAATACGCCTCCGCCAGGGCGATGGCTGCGATTCCATGACTGTACATGGTCTCCCCGCCGCGGAGATCCCCGTCGGCTCGTTGGCGACGGAGCAGCCAATTGATGGCCCGCTCCACATCGGCTCGATAGGGGCCTTCCTTGACGTGCGTGTGATCGGCGCCCAGGAAACACAGCAAGGACAACCCGGTAGTTGCAACATCCACCTGAACGTCGGTCTCACCGCCGCATCGGCCGCAGTGTTCGTCGAACCGATTACCCGCCCAGCGCCCATCCGGACTCTGGTGCGATGAAAGCCACTGCAAAGCCGCAGCGACGGCCCGTTCCGTCTCCTCACTACCGCCCATTTGTTCGAGCATTTCCTGGCGAACCTCGGGAGCCCGCTGAGAATAAGGATTCTCCGGCGGCTGAATCTCATCAGGAATACTCAGGTTCAATCCTATCGGCGGAGCGGTCATCGTCGGATTGCTGGACGACACAAAGGCTTGGCGCCGCAGGTGCGGGTTCTTCGATGCAACGGGTTCAACCCTATCGACAAACGATTCGTGTCTGGCGTTTGGATCGGCGAGCCTATTAGTCGGGGTCACGTCGAACATTCGGTCCTGCAAGTTCTCGGCCGTCGTATTTGCCGACATTGGATTCTCGGGACGCATGAACTCCGGTGTGGCTGCCACAACCGTGCTGATCGGCTCGGCGGCTACCTCAGTAGTCGATTCGGGCATCATGGGCAGCTCGACCTCCAGCGTGGCTGGGTCCGCGATTCCGGGCCATGAATCACGGATCGGCTGGTGCTGCGCCGGACTCGGAAACGCATCGCGCACGTTGGGCGTGTTTATCGATACCAAGGTAGCCATGGGCGGGTTTTGCAGCATTGTCGCCGGATCGATTCTCCTGATCGCGACCGGTGTAGCCGAGTTTGTGTCGAGCCTCAGCGGCTTGCGGTATGGAATCAACGACGTTTCGGTCAGCACCACCGGCTGGGCTTCGTCACTCGGCATCGAGTAGCGTTCTTCCACACGCGGCACCTCCACATGTATCGGTTCAGGCAATTGAACTGCCAGGCCGGTGGGAACGAGTGTGGGTGGGGGCATCGAGGGTGTCGCGTCCTTGGCTTTCGTCTGCTGCGCCAAACTCGCGGTGGCTGTGGTGTCGGTATTGGACTCATGGGCGACAGGTGTGAGCACGACCTGGCGCAGAACTTCGGCCGGCGGATCCATCGCCTGTATCGACGCGCGTAGGTGGTCGGGTGAGACGGGAGAGGTGGCTGCCTGAGTCTCGGCGGCCGCTATGCGATCCGCTTCGCGAGGCACGGCCATCTCCAGCGGAACCGGCAATGGCACGGAAAGCTCGCGTTGGTTGGTGAGTGTGCTCTCAGGCCGCGGAATGGAGGCATCGGTCGATTCAAGTCGTACCATCGACTCGAGTTGCGGCTGTTCGGTGAGGTGATTGACCGGCATCGTCACCATGGCCAGCGTCACTGGGATTTCCAGTTCTGTCACGGCACGCTCGATGTGCATTTCTGCCGGCCTTGGAGCATCCGCTGTGGTAAACTCACCGCGGATTTGGCTGGTCAAATCGCCTGCGCCCGCGGCGCCGGCCAGGAATTTTCTACGTCCGAGATGCATCGGCTAGTACCTTACGATCACTTGTGGCATGTGGCGCAGTCCAGCGGGGCGCTGTCCTTAAGAATGACATTGTCAGCCGGAGCCGCGCTCGATTTGGGCTGATTGTTGGTATCCCGGTGGCAGGCCATGCACTCTCCCATATTCAGTGCGTTCACCTGTTTCACCACCTTCACCTTGGAGACGTCGCCGTGGCAGGTCGCGCACGAGACGTTCGCGTCGATGTGGGCTACGTGCACGAAGCCCACATGGTCCGGTAGGCGATAGACCCGGGTCCACTCGATCGGTTCCTGATCCTCCCATTTTTGCACCAGCAGTTGCACCTCGGGAAGGTCCTGCCCAATAACCGAATGGCAGTACATGCACTGTTCCACCGAAGGCATAGTCGCCTGGGCGCCGGTGTTCACCCCTCGATGGCAGAACTCGCACGCGATGGCGTTGTCGCCCGCATGGGTAGAGTGATCGTAGGCGATCGGCTGGGTCGGCGCCGGGGTTATCGTGCCTCCTGATGCTCCAAGGAATATCAGCACTCCCACGACCGAGGCCGTAGCCAGCCCCATAACCGTGAGCGGGATGACGATGAACGCAAGCTGCCGGCCGGTCAGCCGGGGCAGGAACGCTCGCAGAAAACCCATGCGCT
>JADFPW010000118.1 GCA_022562105.1 Planctomycetota bacterium | reverse complement strand
ACCATGCTTGGGGCGTTGGGTGTGCCGATCACGCTTGGTGTCGGCTTGATGGCTGTTCTGTTCGCATGTTTTGCTGCTACGACATTGGAGACGGCGACGAGGCTGCAACGATACGTAATCACCGAACTCGGTGGGGCGATCGGCATACCCCCGTTGCAGAACAAGTACGTGGCCACGACCATCGCCGTCGTCGCCGGAGGAGCCATCGCGATGATCCCCGGCTCCGTCGGCCCCGGTTCGGGCGGATTGATCCTGTGGCCGATCTTCGGGGCGACGAATCAGTTGCTCGCCGGCTTGTCGTTCCTGGTGATCGCGTTCTACCTCCTGCGCCACAATCGCCCGATCTGGTTCCTGGTATTGCCCATGATTCTGATGATCGTCCTGCCCAACTGGGCGATGGTTCACCAGATGCGATCGTGGTGGTCGGACAGTCAATGGTTGCTATTGGCCCTGGGCGCCGTGGTCAGCCTCCTGGAAATCTGGATGGTCATCGAAGCCGCCCTGCTATGGCCCCGCGTCCGCGGAGTTGCCCCGGTGCCTCTGCCGCCATTGCCAAGGCAACCGGGAGTCAGGACCTCGGCCGTCTGCTGATACTGGCCCAAGTAGGGCAGGGAATCCAAAAGGCGGAATGTCCCTCATTCCCCTATCCGTCATCGCATAGAACACAGCCGTCTGGCTTGACAATTGGGGGTTGGCGCGGCGGAATGCCAGAATGAAGCCTCCGATGCGCATCTACAAGTACCAGCCGTTCAACATGCATACCCTTGCCAACCTCAAGAACCGGCAAGTGTGGTTTTCCAAGGTAGCTAGCTTCAACGACCCTTTTGAACGGGCGTACGTCATTGACCAAGATATCGCCGCCGACGACTGGCGCTTCATCTATGCCCGTTTGCGCGGGAGTCAGTTTAGAGAAAAAGTTCCGCTCACGAACGAAGAGTGGGACACAAGGTATATGACGGATGGGCTGATTAATAAGAAGTTCAAGCAGGAGGTTCAAGTAGGAGCGCTCGGCGATTTAGCCAAAGAGGGATTCGCCAAGGGCGGCGTGTGTTGCCTTACCGAAAGAAATGATGATATTCTAATGTGGGCTCACTACGCCGATGGCCATCGTGGGTTTTGCCTTGAGTTCGACACATCATTCAAGCCGTTTAATAAGCTCCACCAAGTGACATATCAAACGCAGATTCCAACGTTCAACCCCGTCCGCCTGTTTCAAGGCGCGGAAGAATTCATGCGGGTACTTACGACGAAGTTCACAGCTTGGGAATACGAGAAGGAGTGGCGACTGTTTCACGCGGAAGGCGACACTCTCTTTGGGTACGGAGTCGAAGCTCTTGCCCGGATCTACCTTGGTTCGAACATGGACGCGACGCACAAGGAAATTATCCTCCATATACTGCATGGCAGCCCCACGAAGTTTTATCGGGTGAACAGAAGCCACAAGAAGTTTATGGTGAATTTTGAAGCCAAAGAATACGTGCCGTACGACTACGAGACCCGTCGCGACGCTCACAGCACGCCCGCGCCGGACTGACATGGATGCCGGCGCCCTCGTCGGCGCAACCAATTGTATAATGTCCTTGAGACCGTGAAAAGTCCTTATCCGAGCCGCGACCGTGAGGGAGCGGTTTTCCGTAGCCCAACCGTCATGCGGCGCTACCGCTCCCTGACGGTCGCGGCTCGGATTGTCGCGATTACTCCGAGATCGTACGCTGGCAACTTGCGGGTTGCCTAGCAAGCCCCGCGGAGGAAGGTGCCCAGGGTGCGGAAGAGGATGATCACGTCCAGCTCGAAACACATGTGCTTGAGATAGTAGAGATCGAACTGGAGCTTGCGCTTGGCGTCCTCGACGGTGTTGCCGTACTTGAAGCCGATCTGGGCCCAGCCGGTCAGGCCTGGTTTGACCAGGTGGCGCTCCGTATAAAACGGCAACTGGCGGGCCAGTTGGACGACGAAGCCGGGGCGTTCGGGACGCGGGCCGACTACGGACATCGATCCCATCAGGATGTTGTAGAGCTGGGGGAGCTCGTCCAACCTCGATCGCCGTAGGATCCGACCCGCCCACGTCACCCGGGGATCGTTCTTGGTGGCCCATTGAGCCGTGCCGTTCTCGGCGTTGACCCTCATGGTGCGGAACTTGTGCAATCGGAATACCCGGCCGTGCTGGCCCACGCGATCCTGGGAGTAGAAAACCGGTCCGAAGTCGGTGAGCTTGATGAGCAAGGCGATGATAGGCCACAGCGGTACGGTGACGATAAGCCCGCTCACAGCCAGCAGCAGATCGACGGCTCGCTTGGCGGTGGACTGCTCTTCGCAATGGGTTTCCAGATCGGCGCTGAGGAACCAGTCCGGTGTGATGCGATCGACGAGAATCTGCCCCGTCGCTTTCTCGTAGAACGTGGGTTCGTTGGTCACCCGGCAGCCGTGGTAGAGACCGGCCAACATCCACCGCGACATTCGAGGATCTTCGGTCGCCTCAGCCCCGACGACGACGTCGCTGACGCGGTGTTCGTGACAGAGGCCGACCATATCCTCAGCGGTTCCCAGGCAATGGGCGTCGGTGTTCACCGTCCCGTCGGCCAGGCCGGTGTGAACGTAGCCGACCAACTTGTAGCGCGACAGGTGACCCTCCTCGATCGAGTGCATGAACGAGTCCCAAAGTGAACGGGATCCCACCAGAAGCAGGCCTCGCTTGACTCGGTTTAGCGTCCAACATGCCAGCAGGCGGACGGTGGTGGCGCAGAGCAGATACCCACCGATGGCGCAACCGGCGACTCGCCGGCTCATGGTCGTGTACATGAGCACGTAAACGACGGCGTAGGTCAGGATGGCGGCCGCCGTCGCCGTCAAGATGATCCGGGTCAGGATCTTGGAACGGCTCAGCAGCGTCGCCCGATCGTTGAGCCCAAATATTAGACTGGATGCGATCAACGCTCCCGAGCAGATGATCCACGCCTGCCACAGCTCGACGTGCGGGTAGGGCCACCCAGTTGGCAGCACGAACACGACGTACCCCGCGTAGAGGCAGGTCATCATGATGCCCACGTCGATCAACAGCCACGTGGTCATGGGAATGGCCCACAGCGCCTGTCCGATAAGGCGCGCGGCAGGGCGGCCCTGTCGCCGGGCTCGGCCGGTGACCGCGGTAGCCGAAACGGGGATCCCCCCCGCCTCCAGCTCCGCACTTATCGGTGCTATTGCAGATACTCCGCTGGACACGTCAACTGGCTCCGTTCTTACCGGAAACATCGGTCAGCCCAGGCGCTGGGGTAAGTTGCGCGCCTTGAGCCGTCCGCGCCTCCAGGCGCTGGCACACGCAAGCGAGTCGAGCCGTTCCTGCCGAAGTTGGCGGGGCCAACCCGCCACCAGCCGCTGCCAACCGCCATCGGGCCAACGACTGCGCCCGGTGGACTCAGACAGTCTGGTTCGCCCGCCAGGAAGCCGCCAGGTGGAGCCCCGCCTGGCGATCACGAGCGGTGAGTTCAGCTGGTGCAAGGACCGATAACACGCGGAACGATCATCTAGATTGTGAATCAGTGGGAGCGCGGAATGCCCGATATTCCGAGTGCGGACAACGTTCAGTTGGGTACTCGGTCACGGTCCGCGCCTCGCACAGGTTGGCGGCGGGGCCGGGTATCGTAACTCACGGGGCACGGGAGACTGTCATGATCGGACGCTTGGTCAAGGGATTGCGCTTCCCGCTGGTTGCGACGGCGGTGCTTTGTATGTCGGCCTGCGCTCCGAAGGAACAGGAACCGATCCAGATCGGCCCGGTGATCGGATGGCAAGAGCTCTCGACCGGAGCAGTAACACCCGCCATGAATGGGCATCGTCTTGTGCTGCAGGGTACCGAGGGCCTGTTCCCGGCGTCTATCAGTCTTTGCCGCGTGGGCGTCGATGAAACAGACACCTCGGGGAATCGTCTTCGACTGAGGTTGGATCCGCCGCATGATGTGCTGCCGTGGAATTCGGTCTTTGATTCTCTTCGGGCGGTCAGCGAAGCTTTCCCGCTTGCCGAAATGGATTTGCAGGAGCAGGTTCCGACGGTGGAGCGCATCCTCGATGCGTCAGCAGAGTTGGGAGCGGATCTTCTACTGATTTATAGCGTACCCACCCACATCAGCGAGACAACCGCCGAAGTCAAGGGTGTGCTCTTCGACGTCCGTGGGCACCGAATGTTGGCCACGATTCATGCGTCGGCGGAGGTTCTAGACCCCGAATGGGTCGAACCTCCCCCGCTCCACGTCGAAGGGGACGACAGCCACATCAACCCTTTGGTGCTTTCGGAACGGGGCTTCGAGCAGTGCATGATCGAATGTCTACTGGATCTGATGGCCCACGATCGGGCGATGAACCGTCCGGTGCCTGAAGGGTGGATTCCGGAGGTCTCGGACGTGCAGGCTACGACTCAGATGCAGATGACAGGGTCAGGCTCGTAGACACCGGTCACGCGGCCACCAGGTCATCGATCGAGTGCGCGATTTGCTTTCCGGCCCGGTGATTTCGTGTTGAACCCATGACGCGGACCATTTCAGATCACGCGCTGATCAACTGGATGCATCGGCAACGCCTACACCTGGCGACAGCCGCGTGCATCGTTCTCATTATCAACTTCGGATTGATCCCCTTCGATTTCGCTACCGGATGGCGTTCGACGTCGCACCCAGACAATTGGCTGGGGCTCGGGCTTGACCAATCGTCGCTACTGGACACGCTCAGCAACATCTTCTTGTTCATTCCGTTGGGCTTGATGTTGCAGGTCTCCCTGACCCGCGCTCGAGTGCGGCCGTTGCTGGCATTGACCGGCGCCGCGGTCGCCGGAGGACTGCTCAGCCTGGCCATCGAAACGCTCCAAGTGTTCTCCGTGACGCGTATCTCGTCCAGAGTGGACCTCTTCGCCAACATCCTCGGTGCGGGGCTTGGGGCCATGTTCGGGATCGTCGGCCAAACGCTCCTGCGGCAGATTCGGCGAGGATTGCGTAGTGAACTGAAGCGCGACCCGAGCGCCGTAGTGGTCAAGATCTACATCTGGTTGTTGATCGTATTCTCGCTGACCCCTTTTGTGATGGTACCCAGTGGGCACCAGGCGGCCCGGGCTCTCGAACACGCCACCCTCGTTCCATTCCAACAGGTCGGAGATTTGGCGGATCGCGTGGAGCTGGCCCGGACCGGACGGGATGCTCGTCTTGAATACTCCCTCCGTCGGGACACCATGTTGTTGTGGGCGGGATGGGTAGCTGAGGCGGTGGCATTCGGGTTGGCTGGATTTCTGAGCTATCGACACCTGCGCACCAGCTACCAATTCGGCGCTCGGGCGAGTGCGGCCTTGACCATCAGTTTGCTGGCCGGGTTGGCCGCCATAATCAGCGTGTTGCAACTTCCTATCCTGACGCGTGGATTTCATGTGACCGACATCGTGATGCGAGCTGGGGGTGCGACACTAGGAGTATTAGTCGGGAGATACGGGATCCGCAGGCGGAGCAGTTCGGGCGATCGACGTTCGGCGAAGATGGAGAACCAAGCGCCGATTCTGTTCGCCATGAGCGGCCCATCGAGCGTTCGGCGTTTCGTTTATCCAGCGCTGGTCGTGCTCGTCACCTACGTCTTGTTTACCGGTCTCGCGCCGTTTGTCTTGCGACGGCAGCCTGGCGCCGTCCTTTCCGCCCTTCGTTCCGATAGCTTTCTCCCCTTCTTCAGCTATTTCTGGAACTCGCGCGTCGATGTTGCGTCGGCGGACTTCTTCTCGAAATGCTTGCAGTACGGGGTGTTGGCTATCGCGTTGGGAATGGCACTGCGACTGCAAAGTACGGCGGCCTCGTTGCGATCGCACCTCTTCCGTGTGGTATGGAGATGCGTCGTACTTTCGGCCGCCATAGAGACCGCCCAGATATTCATCCGCTCGCGAGTGCCCAGCTTGACCGACCTCATCGTGGCAGGCGGAGCTTCCTTCGCCGGCGTCGTAGCCTACCAGTATTCGATGGACTACTACGTCGCGTCTCGCGCGGACCACGATGCCCGCGTGTCGACGAAGGGTAGGCTCCAATATGGAATCACCGACGCCTTGATCGGTACGTTGACCGAACCGCAGGGCGCGCCCGAAAACCCCACCACCCCAGTCCACAAATCTCGATCCACGACCTGACTTAGGGCTCCGACTTAGGCGCCTTCGTGGGTCGCAGTCGGGTGCTATCGGCCGCGGACGGGTGCCACTGGTGGCTGGCCCACCAGTGTTCCAGCCTGTAACGCTGCATCACACAATCCAGGGCCGGGGGCTATCGTCCCCATCATCAGCCTCCCCACATTGCGGTTGCTGAGCCCGACTCTGCCATTGCACTGGTGGGCAAGCCACCAGTGGCAGCCGGCACCCGGCGTATCGTCTGCGTGGCGAAAGTTTGTGCGCCCGTCAGTCGGTTTCCCCGATGGCTAGTTCGCGTCGACGCCGGGAAGCTGTCTGGCCGCGGTCTGCACGCGTTGATCCCATCGCGTCAACGGTATCACCGACGGATTGGCCTCCCAACGATGCGGGTTCCTCCCCCAGCAACGCTAGTCCGACTCGCTCCGCCATCGCCGGGTACGATTCCTGGACCCGTCGAGCATAGACGGTGGTGATCTGCGGGTGAGCGTGTCCGAGCTGACGTTGAACGAAGAGCAGGTTCCCGCCGGTCCGGGCGTAGGCCAGGCAGCCATAGGTGTGCCGAAACAGGTGAACGCTCGCCCGATCGGCGAACCCAGCCTGGGTCAAGATTCGGACGACTCGGCGGTAGAGGCCCGTTCGATGGTAGCGCCCACCACGTTCGCTAAGCACCAGCGGCTGACCCAGATCGTCCGCCCCAACACCCTTGGGGAGAAGCCGAGGGCGGATGTGGCGAGTATAGTCGAGCACCAGTTGACTGACCCTCTGCGGCACCACCACCACGCGTGGACGCCCCTTGCGACCCTGAACATGAAACGACGACTCGCCGGAACCCACGATCGTGTCGCCCAGCTTCAATGCGCAGAACTCCGAGTTGGTCAGCCCGGAATGAAGGAGGCACGACACAATAAGGTAGTCAACCGCACGCTGGCATCGACGGACCATATTAGCATCATTAACGTTTGATTTAGATGCTATAGTGTTGAGGAGGGCCCTGGCTTCGGTTTCGCGCAGTACCATACCGTCGGTTATCCGCCAGGTGTCTCGGTCAGGCATTTCACTATTGCTCCTAATGAGATCAAAATAGATGTGAATCGTGTCCGCGTCAAGCCGCGGTGGTGAGCGCACTGCGGGGGTTCCAAGACGCTCCGGGCGACGCGCCGGGCCCACGACGGGCGAATGACGCGGCGTGTGGGCGTTTGCGGGGCTGGAGCCGTGCGTGAGGGGCGAGTGGGGGTATCCACGTCGGCCGGAGCTCGGCGTCGCGCCGTGTCTGGGGCAGCGTCCGCCGGATAGTGGCTCAACTCAGTTGAATCGGTCCCCGGTGCAGCGAAGTACCGGGGGGTCATGCACAGGCACTAGCGAATGTGCCGGAGGCAGGCCAGCGGCTCCCGCCGCTGTGGCATGTTGGTCCTGTCGCCTCGCCAGCCGTTGAACCGCGGAGGGTCGTACATTGGCGGTAGCATCCGACTGCCGTTCTTGCCGTGGTCGGGGTCTTCCGTGGGTCGCTAGTTGCCGGCGTTGAGGTGCCGGTCGAAGAACCGGGCCAGGTGCTCGTAGTAGAGAATCCGGTTCTCTTCCTTTCGGAATCCGTGGCCCTCGTCGGGGAAGATGAGCTGCTCCACGGGTCGGCCGAGTTTGAGTAGACCCACCACCAGTTGCAAGGCTTCCTCCACCGGGACTCGCGGATCGTTCAAGCCGTGGGCGACCAGCAGTGGCGTTTGGATTCGGTCAATCTTGTAGATCGGAGAGATGGAGCGCAGAAACTCCGGATCGCTAAGGGGTCCGTACTCCGCCTCGCGCAGCGCCCGGCGATAGTCTTTGGTGCGCTGCAGGAACGTTTCGAAGTTGACAATGCCGACCGAGTTGGCCGCCGCCCCGAACAAGTCGGGCGCTTCGGTGATGGTAGCCATCACCATGAACCCGCCGTAGCTCGCGCCCCAGGCGGCGATTCCCTTTGGCTTGGCGTAGCCCTGGGTGACCAGCCAGCGGGCGGCTTCGACGCCGTCGCGCACGCTGTCCATGCGCTTCTTGTAGTTGTCCATTTCGAGATACTTCATGCCGTACCCATCGCTTCCGCGCACGTTGGGGGCCATCACCCCGAAGCCGCGCGAGACGAAGTATTGAAAGCTGCGGAAGAATGTCGGACGAAACTGTCCCTCCGGTCCGCCGTGGTAGTAAACGAGCCAGGGAATTTGCGTTCCCTTCTTGTAGCCGGCCGGCAGGTAAAGAAACGCGGGGACTTCGAGGCCGTCGAACGACTTGTACTTGACGAGTTCCGGGAGGCGAAAGCGTTTAATGTCGACTCCGCGCGTATCCGCTTTGGTTAGCGCGACAGGGGCGATCTGGGCGTGATCGAGCGACCATTTGTAGATCAGGCCGGGAGTGTTTGCATTGTTCAACGAGTAGAGCAGCGTGTTTCCCGTGAAGTTGACGTTGCCGGTGACCCCGCGATTCATTGCGGGGGCTTCACGCGGCTGCAGCGTCGCCAGGTCGCGCAAGTAAAGCGTGCCGTAGCCGTCCTCGTTGACATTGATGGCCAACACCGTGCGTTCGGTGTTCATGGTGGCGGAGTCGACATCGAAGCCGGCGAACTCGGAAAACAGCGGCGCCACCCGACTCGTCGAAAGCTCTATCTGTTGCACTAGCTTGCGGTCACCGCCGTAGTTGCTGACCACGATAACGTGACGTTCGTCGGCGGTGTAGCCGACACCGTCAAACGACGACTGCTCGCCCTGGGGCGTTATCTCTCGGATGGATCCATCGTCGAGGTTGACCTCGAACAGCTGGGAGTAGGAGGCGGAGGTATACTTGCCGACGACCAATCGGTCGCCATTGGCATTGAAGTCGACCGGATAGTAGTACCCTTCCCGCTGGAAGACCGCCTTGTGCTGTCGGCTATCTAGATCGTAGACGTATATGTGAAAGTCGGAGGACGAGGCATCGTTGGCCCGGTAGGCGAAAGCCTGCGAGTCGCGTCGCCACGTCGCGCTGCCGTACACCACCTCCGGATCCTCGAAGAGCACACGAATGCGACCGGTGCTCGCATCCATCAGATACAGATCGTCCTGCTCGCTTCCACCGTCGGCGGCGGTGAGCACGATCCATTTCCCGTCGTCGGACGGGACGTAGTTGCTGATGCCGTCGGCGAAGGAAGTTATCTTCTCCATCGACGCCATTGAGCCACCACGGGGCGTACGATAGAGCTGATAGATTCCGTCCGGCCAATCGACGCAATAAAACGTGCCATCGACTGCAAGGCGGCCGTTGAACGGGGCGCGGATCTTCATGAACTGGGCGATCGTCGAGTCTGCTTTCGCATCGGGCACGTTGACGGACAAGAAGCCACCCAGCACAGCAGCCATTACGACGGGAACAAGAAAACTGATTCGTGAACGCAACTTCGCGATCATGGTTGACTCCTTCATGCACGCACCGGCTATCCGGGGCCGCTCGACATCGGCGCCCCCTGGATCTGCCACGACGCACTACATCTCCCGATCATAAGCAACCCAGCCCGCCGATCAACACGCCCCAGCGCTTCCCGACAAACTCTCGACGGATAGCCAATGAGCGGAACAAGTTTGAGGCCCAATTCAGGATTCCAGCGAAACACACGCCCAGGATCTCGACCACCGCGTGTGAGCCGCCGCGCCGCGGTTGCCCCGATACACGCAGATCCTGGACGGGTTGCGGATGAGTTTCCATGGTGTGCAGCGGGGAGACATGATGGCACCGTTCGCCGTCCGCACGCCCGGCGTCATGTCACTCACCCCTCGTGCGACCGCCGCGCCGCTAGCTGCTTGTTGCCAAACAAGTGCGCGTTCGGTCCACCTACGGCGGGTCGCGTGCAGCAAAGCGTGCCCGCCCTACGAACTCGTCGTGATCACCTTGTTCACTGGGCTCCTAGTGTGGTGTTTCATGAGTACCGCTGTTCTTGTTAACCGAGCCGCGACCGTAAGGGAGCGGGGTTTCCGTCCCCCTCGCTCACCGTCGGGGCTCGGATAAGATGCCGTCAGCATGAACCACTACACTAGCGCCACCGTGCTGTGATAGCGCTTGATCATTTGATTTCAGCCGTGGTCACCGAGTCATCGAACCCAGCCGGCGCGTTTCCAGCGGCTCCAGTAGCGATCGGCGGTGCGAGCCACGCGGCCGCACAGCGTAGGGCGGTGGCAGTGGGAGGAATACGGGTAGTTCAAGATATATACATCTATAAATCTATTATATAGCCGGCGAGCGAGACGTCCTTTTGGCGGCGGTCCTCTGCTGGGTAGCTGGGGTGGTGATCTGCTGTTGGGTGACTGAGCTAGTGCTCTGCAGTTGGGTGACCCAGGCGGTCATCTGCTGTTGGGCGGCCGAAGCGGTGGTCTGGTGTGGGGTGGCTGAGGCAGTGATTTGCCGTTGGATGACCGAGGTGGTTATCTGCCGTTGGGCGCCCGACCCGGTAATCTGCTGTTGCCTGAAAGAGGTGGCGATTTGCTGTTGAGTGACCGAAGGGGCGGTCCTCGATTGAATGACGGAAGCAATCCTGTCCAGGTTCTCTTGTGGGGGGAGCTGGTTTGGTCCAACCCTCTCGCTGATGGTCGGATTGGCTATTCTCCGAGAGACGGGCAGGCCATCCGCTCGGTACTCGAGGTTATCTGGTCGGCTTGCCGGAGAGTTGGGACTGTTGGTTCATCACCCAGGGCGGACTGGGCCATTCGCCAATTGGGTTTGAAGGGCTCGGTCGGCGTGATGGCCCCCGGATCGCCCCAATCCGGCGCTAGGGCTGGATAGGTCCACGCGGATGCCGTGGGCGAAGGTCACAAGTAGTGCGTTTCGTTGTTGGTGGGGGGTACATCGACTCCGGTCGGGAATCGATTCAAGGATGGGAGGGGACCGATTGCCAAGGCCAATGGTGGTGAGTCTCGGCCGCGAAACGGCGACGTCACAGAACGAATGGCCCTGCGGACCAGTTTTGTGAATCCGTTGGAGGTCGTTGGGGCACGGACCACTTCCGTGTCTGACCCCCCGCTCCGCGCTAGCGGCCGCAGGAGTACAGATTGAATCTGTATCGTTTCACGTGAAACAGAGCTTGCGAGGGGTTCCAGCAGGCCCCTACTGGTGAGTCGGTTCACCATGTCGGCAGCTTGTAGCTGTTTCCGGAGCGGGGAATCCTGTTCGTTTCGGACCTCGCCCGTTCTGCAGTCCTGTTCCCACGATAGGGTTCCACGAGGCGATCGGCGCGGCCCTGCTTGGTTCCCAGGATCCGCCGCGTGTGCAGTCCTGGTAGGTTTCGCCGAGTTCGCGTCGCCGGCGGGATCACCCTCGGGCAGCGTTTCACGTGAAACGTTGTATCGGGTCGGTGATTCGCATCCAAGCGGATGTTCGAGACAACCCCACCAAACCATACGCCGGCAGTCATCGGCTTCGTCAGATTCCGCCGCGAGTGTGGCCTTGAGTACGCGGATTCCAGGTTCCACCATAAGCGAGACTTTCCGCGCCTGCACTTGGGCAGCTGGTCGGTCAATTTCCGGAAGTGGTTCGCTTCGACAACTCGAATCGCTAGCCCGCATATTTCATGAGGCGACGTGAGCGTTGCCAGTCGGTGTAGTGTGCGACGATCGTCGGATTGGCGGTATGGTCCACCGTGGTCGGCGCAGAAAGCCCCCTTTCCCCCACGGCGATTT
>JADFPW010000117.1 GCA_022562105.1 Planctomycetota bacterium | reverse complement strand
CGGGCTTCATGGTACCCCACCCGAGAAGGTGAAACAAGGCCTACGGATGGGGAATTGTGCCCCCCTCCGTAGGCCAACGATCAAGCTCGCACCGTAGAGCCGCGGCCCTGACCGACTAGTCGTCGAAAGTGCAGGATGCCGCGCTGTCCACGTTGATCGTCCCGCTGTTATGCGTCACCTGCCCCGTGGTTTTGAAGGAAACGTGCACGTCGAGTTGTCCACGTGTCACCGTGAAGTCGCCGGCCAATAAGTGAGCCGTCTGCCCAAAGACGAGCGGCACATTGAAGCGAAGCGTGCTAGTAGTCGCCAGACATCCGCCGCATATGGTCGCCAACGTCGTCCCCGCCGCCCAGGTGGCACCAGAGGTGTCATCAACCTGTCCGCTGTTGACGTGCAGAACTGTTCCTCCGTCGGCCTTAACCGTTCCCTGATTGTGGAAGATTCCGTTGCCGTTGATGACTAGCGTGCCGTGGATCGTTATCTCGTTGACAAGATCCACAAACTGGCCCGTAACCGAGATCGCCGCGGCGCTGTTGTGGCCGGTGATCGTCCCGTTTCCAGTCAGAGTTTGGTCATGTTGTTCGATGGCCAACTCGCACCCCGAACCTTCGAGCTTGATGTTTCCGGCAATCGTCGACGAACCCTCATCGAACTCACCTTTTAGCGTGAGAACTCTCCCCGTTTCGATGACCAGCTCTCCGGTACTTGCCACATCGAGCGTGTCAATGGAGTCGCTGATATCCCCGTTCCACGTTTGCCCGCTCTGAATGAACACCCGATCGTCCGGCCCGGGCACCCCGGGGTTCCCGTCGGTGCAACCAGCGTTGGTGTCCCAATTCGCTGTAGAGCAGTGCCGATCGGAGGAATTCAACTACAGTGCAGCGGCTTTGCCGGCCGTTCTTCTGGTGAGAGATCAATAAGTAACTACGCGCCAAGCGACACCTGGATCCGAGACAGGAGGATGTAGCTGGGATAGGCGGATCAAGAAGAGGCAGGCCCTCCGGGTAGTTTCATTCTAGGTGCAACTTCCCGGAGGGAAGACAACGCCTGCCGCTAACTGCTGTAACGACAAGCGTTTAGACTAGCGGGGGCTGGACTCGAACCAGCGACCTCCGGGTTATGAGCCCGACGAGCTGCCAACTGCTCTACCCCGCAATCAGGAGGCGACAGACTATGCAAGCCCGGGGAGGGTGTCAAGACAGCCGCCACAAAGGGCCCAACCCGGCGCGGGCAACCCCGTCCGCGTCGACGCCGATCCCCCCTACCAGCCGCCGAAGCACTGGACTCGGCCGATTCGGCCATCGGACAGCGCCTCCAAAACACGCAACCGACTACCTGCGGCTGGCGAGGCGACCCGCCGTAGGCGGGCCAAACACGGACTACTTCTTGAATCCCGGCGCGCTGGGACTAGCCTGGGCTTCGCAGCCAATCCACTCGGCCAGTTGATCGACTTCGTCGGCGGTGGGAAACGCATCGGCAGTTTGGGGGGGCATGGGCGATCCGTCGCCGTCCTGAACCGCCTCAACCGCTCGCTCCCGGATGCCGTTCAACTGGGCCACTACACCGGCCATGGTGTCAAAATCGATCCCTTCGGTCGCCCCCTGGCGTTCGGCCCCGGTCAGCGCGCTGCTGTGACAGGTGGTGCAGTAGGTGGCCATGAAGCCGTCCATCGTGCCCACGAAATTCTCATAGGTAAGGTCGGTACACGGTGCGTTCGCATTGTCGTTTCCATCATCATCGCCTGCCCCGGTGCCTGCCCCGGTAGAGGTCGAATTGCATCCGTACATCCCGACGAAGAGAACCAGCGTGCCCGTCATCATCGTAGCCTTACGCACCAATCGATTCACCACCGCGCTTACCTCCTGAGTAGGGAGCTATTCCCACCCTAGATCTTTCCAATCAGACACGCCTAGCCGCAGCGGCTCAGGCGCCACATCACCAAATGAGCGGCGACGCTATCAGGTCTGCCGCATTATGGCAACCGGACGGATCGCCGGCACGATTCCGCCGATCCCACACGGCTGGCGGCGCGCTGTGAAGCTCGCGGCTCAGGGAATACACTCGGTTTGTTGAGTGCGTTGTTCGGCGAGGTCACGGCGGAATTCGGCAATATCGTCCTTCCAGTTCTCGAACTTTGCCTCTCTCCCGACCAGCTTGCCGGATTCGAACAGCGATTGCAACAGACCGTCAGCCTTTGCGGACCACTCGTCGGCTTGGCGGTTGTGCTCCGGCGTGTTCTGGTTGAAGTGCCAGTCGGCGATCTTCGCCTGGGCCACGAGCACCTGCTTGGCGTAATCCACGACGGCTGGATTCATCCGGTGAAGCGCCGATCGAATCTCGTACGACGCACGCGCATGATAGAGCTCTTCGTCCAAGCAACCCAGCGCTCGGCAGGTCTTAACCAGCCAGTCGTGGGCGTAGCTGATGTCGATGGCCATGCGTACCTCATCGTACCCGTCGGCTCGTAACGTTTCGAACGCCGTCAAGGCGTCGGCCAAGTGATTGTAGGCATCGTCCGCCTGTCCGCAGGCCAGCAGCACCTTGCCGTGCAGCTTCAGAGCCCGCCCCCACCGCCGGCGCCATGGCGAGCTTTCGGGGTCGGCGCTGGCTAGATTGCGGACCAGGTGCAGTGTTTGCGTCGAGTATTCCAACGCCCGCTGCTTGTCACGTTGGTCTTCACGATTCTTGTAATAGGTGGCCAGATAGTCGAACGCGGTGATCAGGTCCAACTGCACCATAGCGTTGTACGGCTCATGCATCAGCAGGTTTTTACCCATTTCGGCCGCTCGGATGAAGAGTGCGCTCGCCGCCTCTACTTGGCCAGCGTCATGTTTGAGTCGTGCTAGCTTCGTAGTGAGTACCATGGCCCCATAGGCGTGAATGACGTCGAAAGGTCGCTGGTCGAGTAGCCCTTGGCGAATCGCAAGTGATCGCTCATACGAATCGTCCGCCCGCTGGGCTTGACCCAGTGGAATACGGACGTTGCCGTCGCAATCGAAGATGTCAGCACGGATCTCCGACCATTCAGTGTCCAGAGGGCCCTCGTCCGGACGGGACATGCACAGGGCCAGTGCCGCGTCGATTTGTTCGGCGGCACGCACGTATTCGGCTGCACGAGCCAGCCGCTGAGCGTAGGCCAAGTGTGTCTGGCAGACGGACCGGCTGAGCTCGGGTACGCTGGGCACCGTCTCGATCAGCGACGCGCCGAGCGCAGCCGCTTCCTGAAGGAGATCATCCCATTGCGCGGATTGCCGTCCAAGTTCGCGTAGCGCCTCGATCAAGGCCAGCTTGTTTTGTACCGAGGCGTCGGTTTCCACTCGTGCGCGCTGGATGTCGAGGAGCATACGGTATTGCTTTTCCGCCTCGGTCCATTGCCCCTGGATCTGAGCCAGGGCTCCGCGCTGCTCGCGCCACGCCGCCCGAAGCTCGGCCATGGCTGCGGTCGATTGCATGAGCTCATCCAGGCGATCGAGATCGACGGTCAGGCCGGCGAGAAACGGATCACCGACTTCGATTCCGCCCGGCAGGCGACCGGTCTTCTCGATGACATCGTTAAGGGTACTGAGCAAGACGCGGTGGGTGATTTGTGCCGTCTCCTGTGCGTTATCTCGCTCCCGCCGAGCACGGAGCCATTGAGTCGTCACCAAAACGGACGAAATCATCAGGAGCGCAAGGAAGACGCCGGCGACCGTCACATGTATGCGGTATTTGCGAAGGTTCTTGCGGAACAAGTAGAAACGCCGGTCGGCTTTGGCATGGACCGCTTCGCCATCCAGATAGCGCTCGAGATCGTCCGCCAATTCGGCCATCGTCTGGTAACGCTCGTGTTTTTCCTTGGCCAGCGCCTTGAGAAGGATGGCCTCCAGATCGTCGTTGATGGCCTGCGCGGCCGGCTCGTCGGCGCCGTCGGTTTCGCGCAGGACATCACCCAATCGAGCGGGCTCACGCTGCAGAATGATTCGCCGTGTCGACTGAGCGTCGCCGTCCACCGGATAGGGAAAGCCCCCAGCCAAGACTTCAAAGAGCACCACCGCCAGCGAATAAATATCCGAACGCGTATCGACGTCACCGTCGACGTCCACTTGCTCGGGACTGAGGTAGGGGAGGGTGCCTACCACCGAGCCCGGTATGGAGGGCGATGGATCGGCATCCTCGTCCGAACCCGCGAGATCCTTGGCCAGCCCGAAATCAAGTAGGTGAGGCTTGCCGTCCGCGTCGATCAGGATGTTGGATGGCTTGATGTCCCGATGAATGATGCCACGTTGATGAGCGTACATAATGGCTCGGGCGATCTGGACGAACAGGCTCACGATGTCTCGACCGCTCAATTCCCGCAACAACGCATAGTCGTCGACGGGGAGTCCGTCGATGTATTCCATGGCAAAGAACGGGCGACCGCGAACGGTACCGCTGTGGAATAGGGTTACGATGTTGGGGTGGCGCAGTCGTGAATCGAGTTCGATCTCGCGTGCGAATCGTTGCCGTTGACGCTCCGAGGCGAGCGGGCCGTCCAGGAGAACCTTGAGCGCTACGGCGCGACCCGTAGCCCGCTCGACGGCGCGGTACACAATACCTTGTCCTCCATGACGAAGCGGTTCGAGCAGATCGTATTCCGGAAGGGCGTCAGACAGATTCCTCCACTCCTCAGCCAGAAACTCGTCGACGATTTCGGTTTCGGCACCGGTACGTCCCTCTTCTCCAATCCGTTTCGCACGACGGGCCGCCGATTCGATCCGTTCGAGGGTCTGCAAACGATCACCCAGCTCAGGCATGAGCTCGGGGTGAGCTTTTAGAACTGAGTCGGAATCCACCACCGCGCCGGTAGCGCGACGGCGCTCCACGTCGCGCAGAACGCGATCGACTTGCAACGCGCAGTCGGCTTGTTGTCGTTTGTGACCTAGCACCGGACTAGCTTCCTTCCGCCAGACTATTGGACCCCATCTGTGGACGAATCGGCATCGGTGAAGAACTTACCGGCGTGTCCCAGTTCCTTGCGAAGCTGGCGAATTCCGCGGTAAAGATGAACTCTAACCGTCGAGACGCTTATCTTACACGCCTTCGCTATTTCCGCAAGAGATTGACCCTCCAGGTAACGCATGCGCACCACGTTGCGACGCTGAGGGGGCAACCCGTCGATCCCCTTGTTGATGGCATCGGCGGCTTCGTGGGCCGCGGCCTCGCGGCTCGGAGTCTGCTCCGGCGCGGGCATTCGTGCCCCGGGGAGTCGATCTACCACTTTGTGGGCATCGCCGGCGCTGGAGAGCCGCGCGCTCCCAGGCCACTTGGCCGTCTTGAACCGACGCATCCAGGCGTTCACTTTGGAGCTGGTGACGTAGGTGAGCCACCGCTCGAAGCCGGCGATGCTGTCCCAGTTCCCGCTGGTCAATCGAAGAAAAGCGGCCGTCCAGATTTCCTGAAGAATGTCCTCGGGGGCGATGACGGACTGTGTGTGGATGGCGAGCTTACGACGAATGCGACGGTAGAGCTTCGGTTCGTGCTCGCGCAGGAGCGTTCGCAGCGTTTGACCGTCGATTGCGGGGTCGTAGGGCGGTTTGGACCGGCTTGGCTCAACCACGCTTCTGCTCCGCCAGAAAAAAAGTGCCGTTTCTCGGATTCCCGGTAAGCGCTCGGTTCGAAAAGCGCATTAGATACCATGGGAGGGCGGCTGAACCGAGTCGGCCGACCATGGGCGCTGCAGCGGCCCCCATGCGACCGCTGCGCCGCGCCCCCCTCGCCAGCCGGGGGCTGACGAACGCGATGAGTCTCGGGGCGATCGCAAGGGCAGAGGACGGGAAAGAAGATTCTATCACCGCACCGGACGTCCTCCCCGCACCGGATGTCCTCCCTGTGCGATGCTGGAGGCGGCGTCGCCGTCCGGGTGTTGCCGGTTCGTGCAACACTTGGGCGGAGGCACGCCGTCGGGTGTGTGTAGTCGATCGTGGGGTGATCACAGCGGCACCTCCCGAATCTCTATGTCGGTCGTCCACGGAACCATGCGGCGACCACTACGGCCGGATGGAATCCGGTGGATAGACCACTGCGGATTCCCCGGTCGCCGAGCGTCAAGCGGATTGCGCCGCGTTGGGGCGGAGTTGAGCACTTGGGTTTCATTCTAGGCGACTCCAGCCACGCGTGCAACTATCGATGTCGCCGCGGTGGTCAGAGTTGTTGTGGCATCATTCCGAGGGAAAGTGACCTGAGGCTTGCTTTGCTGGGCAGTCATTCCCAGCGGAGTAGCGCCCATGCCTACTTTTCGGATCGCCTCCGTGGCAGCGATCCTGACGACACGACCGCTCAATGCGGCGAGTCTGTTTCTGGATGCGGGCATGGGGGTACGGATCGTTGGGGTACGACTGTTGGCATTAGTGCCAGGAGTTGCTATGGTACCCTATGGTAATGTCCACACGTCCGATCTAGCGCGAGGCAGATCAAACAGGCTGAGGAGGACCGATCATGCGACCATCTCTGTTCGGATTGACATTCGTTGTGGCATTGATCGGGCTGACCATCGGTCAGACCGATGGCGCCCTACTTTTCCTTATGGCCGATGACGGCGGCGGAGCGATTGATCTGGCTCCGGGTGAAACGGCGAACATCAGTATCATGCTGACCATCCGGGACATCGACCCGGGGTTCGCCCATGCCAACGTGTTTCTGAACGATGATGACAACGAGGCCGATGGTGAACTCAATGTCGTCAGCCTGATCGAAGGCATTGGTGAGTGTCATGACCACAGCGGGTTCGAGTTGCCCGCGGACATTTCCCACAACGGGGAGAACGAGTACGGGCTGGTGATGGGCTGCAAGGACGGCGAAGATTGGGGGCCGGGGACCTACCTGCTCGAAACGCTGACCATCCGGCACGACGGCGACGCAACCTCCGGAACGATCGAGCTGACCTTTGAGATCAGTGAGCGGTCTCCGCAAATCCTGACCTCCGATTTCGAGGAGTACGACCTCTACTGCGATTGGCCGCCGTGCTTCGGTTTCCTGGAGTTCGGCATCGGTGGACTCGCCAACCCCTTCATCGTCAATCTGATCCCGGGTCCACCGTGTGACGGCGACGCCAACGGCGACGGGATAGTCGATCCGCTGGATTCCGGGTTCGTGCTCGCCCGCTTCGGATGCGAGGTTGATGCCGGCGATCCCGACTGCGACACCGCCGATCAGAACGATGACGGTGAAGTGGATCCATTGGACGTGGGATATGTGACTGCGCGATTCGGTTCATGCGACTAATCAATCGACGCGTGGCGCAACAAACAGACGCAGCAAACAGGGTAGGCTGCAGCGCCGGGAGGATTGATCATGCGGCTATTTGGTTTGGCACTATGTGCTATTGGGATGTGGAGCGGTCAGACCGATGGTGCCCTCCTTTTTCTTATGGCCAATGACGGCAGTGGAGCGATTGAATTGGCTCCGGGTGAAACGGCGAACATCAGTATCATGCTGACCATCCGGGACATCGACTCCGGGTTCGCGTATGCGACGATCTTCCTGGACGACGATGACGACGAGGCGGCCGGACCGTTGAGCGTGACCGATCTGGCGGATGGCTTCGTGGGGTCGGACATTTTCTATGACCGCAGCGCATTCGAGTTGCCCGCGGACATCTCGCACGACCAGGAGAACGAGTACGGCCTGGTGATGGGTCGACAGGATGGCGAGAATTGGGCACCGGGAACCTACACGCTCGACAGGTTGACCATCACCCATGACGGCGAGGCGACCTCCGGAACGATCGAGATCACGTTGGAGGGCGGAGCTCGAGCGCCGCAGGTGTTCACGGCTGACTTCACCCAATACGTCTACTGCGATCCGCCTTGCTGCGATTTTCCGCCATGCTCGAACTTCCTGGAGTCCGGCGTCGGGGCTGAGGACAACCCCTTCATCGTGAATCTGATCCCGGGTCCACCGTGTGACGGCGACGCCAACGGCGACGGGATAGTCGATCCGCTGGATTCCGGGTTCGTCCTCGCCCGCTTCGGATGCGAGGTTGATGCCGGCGATCCCGACTGCGACACGGCGGATCAGAACGACGACGGCGTGGTGGATCCATTGGACGTGGGATACGTTGCGGCCCGCTTCGGTACGTGCGAATGACATGCACTTGACCCGCACGACCGACAGCAGGTCGTTCGGATGGAAACAAGATAGCCGACATGAGTCGGCATGGCATGCACCTCTTGAATAGGAGTTAGATCAATGACGCGAGCGATTTGTAGTCTGGGAGTTGTGCTGATGCTGGCGGGTACAGCCCAGGGGGCGTTCCTGTACCTCGAAAACGCCGCCGACGGATCGGCGTCGATGGACCTGGCCCCGGGGGAGTCCGGGGAAATGAACATCGTAATGCTGGTCCACGGAATAGATCCTGCCGTGTGGCTTGTCAGCTTCTTCCTGGATGCCGCGGACGAATTGTCGGCCGAAAACCTCCTGATCACCGGCATCGTTTCCGGGGACTGGTGCGAGGTGGATTTTCCGAAGGATGAGCTGCCCCTGACGTTCGAAGACTTCGGGTTCGGCCTCAGTTGTGATCCACAGGAACCGCCCGTCACGCTCCTCCTGGTCACGCTGGTCGTTACTCACGTCGGTAGAGACACCGCCGGGAGTGTAGAGATTACTTTTGAAGAGGGAGCGCGAAAACCGAACATAGTAGCCGAGCCGCCAGACTTCATCGCGTTCGTCTGGGGTCTCGGCTTTGCGGGTATCCTCCCGGCTTTTTCCGATCCGGTCGTGGGAGGCCAGACAAATCCGTTCGTGATCAATCTCGTGCCTTCGTCGGAAGAATGCGAGGGCGACGCCAACGGCGACGGCGTCGTCGACCCCTTGGACTCCGGGTTCGTCCTCGCCCGCTTCGGATGCAAGGTTGAAGCCGGCGATCCCGACTGTGACACGGCGGATCAGAACGACGACGGCGTGGTGGATCCGCTGGACGTGGGGTTCGTCCTGGCCCGCTTCGGGTCGTGCGAATAGGTTAACCGGCGGTTGGGCGCTGCCTGCCTCGGAGACGTCTTGCTGCAGGGCGCGCAGAAAGAACCGCTCGCTGTTACCGAACTCGAAGAGCGATACGGCATCACGAGGCGCACTCTTCAACGAACGCACGCGAAGCTGGCCAGGCTAGGTCTGATTGAACACGTCTCATGGATGAACAGCCGATACCGTGGCCGCACAGGCTGGCGCCTATCAAGCCGGATGAGCGGTGGACTGAGGCAGCTGGCCGATCGTATCGACCGGTGGCGGGGCGACGTTGGTTACGAGCGGCGGCGCAAGGATGAGCAGCTGGTGGAGCTGTTGCGGCAGTACACTCCTCACGCTGAAGGCAACCCAACCAACTTTCCACGGCCGGGCAGGCATGGATCATGCTCTTCGCACACGGCCGGAAGCGGGCAGGGCGAAGTTGCTGTCCAACGGGTCGATGCTGCCGTCGTTGTTCTGGTCTGCGGCGTCGCAGCTCGGGTCGCCGGTGCCCACTGGACAGCCGAACCGTGCCAGAGCGTACCCGGAGTCCAACAGGGTGACCTCACGGTCGCCGTTCGCGTCGCCTTCACACGCCCACGGCGGTGCCGCCTGACCTGACCTCGTTCTTCGCGGCCGTCTTTTCCAGGCTGCCCCAGTTCGCTGCAGTGCAAAGAGCGGACGCCCTGTCGTTGTCCAGATCTTGGTCCCTGCTGATTAGTCGGCGGTGCTCTACAGTGACTCAAGAAACCAAAGCAAGTCGGTGCGCTCGGCGTCGTCAAGATCCTCAAACCTGTCGCGTGAACCGTCCGCTTCGCCGCCGTGCTCCCGAATGGCCGCCTCGATCGTAACCGCTCGGCCATCGTGTAGGTAGGCGCCGGCCGCGCCAAGCCCCCAAAGAGGCTGCGTCCGGAATTCCGAGCCCGTCGCGATCTCCCGAACGACTCCGTCCGCCAGATCCGGTCCCATGTCGTGGACCAGCAGATCGGTGTACGGGTGGATCATGGCTGCGGTGCTAAGAGTGATCGTCGGAACATGACAGGCTGCGCAACCGATGGATCCGAATAACTCCTCTCCGCGCTGAACGCCTAAGTCGATTGAACCGCGTAGTGGTGCCGCAAGGGTGGTCAGGAACGCGATGAGTGCCCTCAGGTCGTCCTCGTTGATTTCCGGGTCGGGGACGGCGTCGTCACCACTCGGTTCGTCGGGAGGCGGCGGCTGTACCTGGGCATACGCGGGAGACGCTAGCGATATCGAGCCCACAGCATGAAGCGCGCGGAGGAGTAGCGAAGGCTTGTTTGACTCGACGGATGCTTGGGCATCGCCCAAGGGATCGCTGGTGATTCCCATTTGGTTCGCAAGCATACCTCGTGCGATGGATTCGAGACTGGCAGCCTGGGCCTTGCGCCCGAATCGCCCCACGCGGTCCAGCTCGAGATTGGCGCGGCCCGAAATACCATCGCCGTCTGAGTCGGCGGCATCCTCGCGGGAGAGGATCTCCGCGTCGGTCACTAACTCGAATAAGCCAATCCCGAACAGCGGTGGTGAGTTCCTGGTAATGGCGATATCCGCGCCGCCGATTCCCCCTGCGGCGATCAGAAACTCCCGATTCCCTCCTGAGCCGCCGACGACCGGATCGGAGTGGCATGAAACGCAGCCGTCACCGAGCGGCAGCGGCCCCAGCCCGTCACTGGCCGTGAACACTCTCTCAAAGACGGTTTTTCCCGACTCGAAGGCGTCAGCATCCTCATCCGAGAGGTCTGGTATCGGCGATCCTAGCTCTCCCGCAAGTGGATTTGGCGGGGTGGGTAGCGCGCCGACCTCCGGATCCAAAGGGTCAAAGTCATCCGAGTCCAGAACCCCATCGTCGTCATCGTCCGTGTCGGCATTGTCGCCAACGGCGTCTCCGTCGCTGTCTAGGGACGCGGTTGGGTCAAACGGGAACGCGTCATCCACGTCAGGTACGCCATCGTCATCTGAATCGATCAAGTTTGCATCGTCGACACCATTGGCCTCGGCATTGGGTGGCGGAGCGTTGCTCCCGCCGTTGCACCCCGACATCGACACAATACTGAGAAGACCGACACAAAGGATAGCTTCCACCGTCTTCAGCACTGCCATCCGTTTGCTCCTTGAGTTTGATTGCCTATTTGCCATAGTCGTCAGCGTCGCACGGTTCTCCCAGGATCTACCCCCGAGGAGGTGAGAACGATACGCGCCGACGAATGCCTGGTCAATTCGTAGCTTGACCAGGCAGCGACAGGCACGTCCTGCGGTAGTTGGCCGATCGAATCGATCGATGGCCGGGCCACATGCGCCCCGAGCGTTGGCGGAACGATGAGCAGCTGAATGAGTTGTTGCGGTAGCTCCTTCAAGGACAGGTTTCTTACCGATTGAGGTCTCTCTCGACGACAAACGCGCCTCGATCAGAGAATGGGGCGATCTGATCGTCGCCGCTGCAGCCACGCCGGCCAGTTTGCTCCCGTGGCCGGTCAGATCGCGGTAGTTCGCATTGTGATCGTAGAGGTTCCATCCACCGGCGATCGAATCGACAAGATCGGGATGGGTGATGTCCGCCCCACTATCGACGATGGCAATCGTGACCGCGTCCGATCCGGTGGTAATGTCCCACGCAGCCGGCCACGACAAACGCTATGCGGAACATGGAGATGACGGCACAAGCCAAGATCGGCATCCGGTTCGTTGAAGCGAATTGCCTGGTCATGCGATTCGGATCGGTGTATGCAGGGCGGAAGATGAACCGCGGTTCGCCGGAACGGGAGGAAATGACTCACAATCGGTCGGCCATTCGTCGGCCAATCTTCATCGAGGGGAGCGGCACCCAAGAATCCTTTGGCGCGCGG
>JADFPW010000450.1 GCA_022562105.1 Planctomycetota bacterium | reverse complement strand
TTCCTGTTGCTCTTCTTTCCGTTTGCCCAAGGCCATGATCCATCCTCATCCGTGACAGGCCAAATGTTCCAATCCATCGGCCCTCAGTATACCATGCGTGTCAAGGACTTTTTCAACGGGCTGCTATACTACCGGATCCCCTGTGCCAGATTCCTTCCCGCATTCCGGACATACGCCGCTGATGTTGCCTTGCAAGTCGTAGCTGCACTCCTGGCAATGTCCGGGTGGATAGCGACGATCACGCCAGAACAGGTAGGCGGTGGGGAGGGCTATAGCACCGAGAATGATCCAAATTGGGCAGGCAATCTTTGTGCTTCCGCCTCTACGAAGCACCCAGGGGAACCACGGAGAACGCCACTTCCCGGTACTCCCATAAGCGAGACCGGCTGTGGCGTGCATACTCCCCCCCGCAGAGTAGTGCTGGAAGTGTACCGAGCGGTAAATGACTGCGATGCCAAGCTGCGATCCACTTGTTCTGCCAACGGTGTAGCTAACGCAAATACGCCCGCTGAAGACCAACCCCACCGCCAGTGTCAAACACACCACCACCCCACTCCACTTGGCGATACGACGGATGCGGGAGGGGCGGCCCATGAGCGTAGCTTACTACGTCGATTGGAGCGGAAAGGCAAGGGGTAGGGTCACACTTGCAACCTGCGGACTTGGAGTGCTTCGCCGATGCTGAGTCAACAGGTCGTCAGGCCAAGCCTTTCTCGGCCAGCCAGCGTTCGGCGTCGATGGCGGCTTTGCAGCCCATGCCGGCGGCGGTGACGGCCTGGCGGTAGACGCTGTCCACCACGTCGCCGGCGACGAATACGCCCTCGATCTTGGTGGTCGAGCGGTAGGGATCCTTCAGAATAATGTAGCCCTTTTCATCCACGTCGAGCTGCCCGTTCAGGAACTGGGTGATCGGCGTGTGGCCTATGGCGATGAACAAGCCGCCGACCTCCTTCTCGGTTTCTTCGCCGGTCTTGGTGTCCTTTAGCTTGATGGCGGTGATGTGCTTGTCGCCAATGACATCGATGACCACCTTGTTCCACAGGGGCTCCATCTTGGGGTTGTCGAAGACGCGCTGTTGCATGATTTTGGATGCCCGCAGTTGGTCGCGGCGGTGGACCAGGTAGACCTTGGAGGCGAACTTGGTCAAATAGGTACCTTCCTCGACCGCGCTATCGCCGCCGCCGACGACGGCCAACTCCTTGTCGCGGAAGATCGGCAAGGCTCCATCGCACACCGCGCACGCACTAACCCCGCCGCCGCTCTGAGCGAGGCGCTGCTCGTTTTCCTGCCCGAGCCAATTCGCCTTGGCCCCGGTAGCGATGATCACGGCGTGCGAGCGAACCGTGAGACCGCCGTCGCCGTTGACCACGAACGGGCGAGTGCCGAGATCGACCGACGTGACTTCCTGACAGGGCGTGTGCAAACCGTATTCAAGCGTGTTGCTGATGCCCTTGTCCGTGGCCACTCGGGTGCCGAAACGCAAAGCCTGCTTGTAGAACAAGTCCATCATTTCGGGGCCGGTAACGCCGTCGGGAAAGCCGGGGTAGTTCTCCACGTCGGTGGTGAGCATGAGTTGGCCGCCGGGCAGGACTTCCTTGGTCAACGCTCGACCGGGGAAGACGAGTGGCTCGAGGGCGGCTCGGGCGGCGTAGATGGCTGCCGTCCAGCCCGCGGGTCCGGATCCGATGATGACTACGTTTTCGATGGCGTTTGATTCCGGCATGGGTTCTAGCGACTCCGTGTCAGGTTGATGTTGTGGCGATTCACCTTGTTCTCGTTACGGCGCCTCGTTGAGAATGCTTGCGGGTGGCATCCCGGCGCGCCGGGACGGCTCGGATTGTCGCGGTGATTCTGAGACGCTGCATTAACGTTCCTCGTCTTTGAGACTGTGGAACCCGAAACTGGCCAGCTCCTCGTTCTTGGTGATGTCGTGGAGGCGTTCGTTCACGTATGCTCGATCAATCTTGACCGACTCGCCATGGCGTTCCGGGGCCTCGAACGAAAGCGTCTCCATGAGCTTCTCGATGATGGTATGCAGGCGGCGGGCGCCGATGTTCTGGGCTTTGTTGTTCATGTCGTAGGCGAATTCCGCCATGGCTTCGACGGCCCCGTCGGTAAACTCGATCATGACGCCTTCGGTGGCCATTAATGCAACCTGCTGTTTGGTCAGGGCATTCTCCGGCTCGACAAGAATACGCAAGAAATCCGCTTTGTTCAGGTCCTTGAGCTCGACGCGGATGGGGAATCGGCCCTGGAGCTCGGGCATGAGGTCGTTGGGACTGGTTGAATGAAATGCGCCAGCCGCGATGAACAGGATATGGTCCGTGCGCACGGGGCCGTTGCGGGTGTTGACCGTGCACCCCTCGACGATGGGCAGCAGGTCGCGTTGTACGCCTTGACGGGAGATGTCCGGCCCGTGCATCCCGCCGCTGGTGCCCAGCTTGTCCAGTTCGTCAAGGAAGATGATGCCACTGTCCTCGGTACGTTGGATGGCCATGGCGGTCATCTTATCCCGGTCGATCAGGGCGTCGCAGTGCTGATC
>JADFPW010000116.1 GCA_022562105.1 Planctomycetota bacterium | reverse complement strand
GCTACCAGGGGCACCCGGATGCAATCCCTACCTAGCATGTCCGTCAGTTTGATGGGCCATCAAGCTCGCGGCAGCGCCAAGACCCGTCATACTAGTGGCTCACGCGGCGGGTCGCAAAGGGTTGGACGGTGGCCTCGAGTTGGATGGGTGAGGGGCGGACCGCGGAGTCGAAACTATGGGCGAACTTCCCCTAAAGCCGCTCGGATGGGAGCTGGAGTACGCTTGCCCGGCCTGCGGCGACCCGGTCCCGGCGGAGTCGGAACGCTGCCCGCACTGCGACGAGGTGCTGGAGGAGGTTACCGGGATCATCCACCGCCCGGCGCCGAACCGGGCGACGCGGGTCATTGCCTGCGTGGTTCTGGCTGGCGGCCTGATTCTCCTGGCGCTCGCCGCGGTGATCTGGCTCTACGCCAGGGCTTCAGCGTGATGGGCGACGACCAGCGTTCGGTCCGGAGATCGGGACCGTGACCGATCGCCAGGCTCCGCTTCTTGCATCAAACGGCCCCGCATCTGTTCGAGCTTCTCCTCGATGGCCCGGCGTTTACGATCTTGGGTTACCATCTTGTGCCGATAGCGACTCAGGAAGTAGTCGATGGTTTCGATGCGGATCCGGATCGACCCGGTCGGCTTGTTCTCGTCGATGTCCTTGAAGCAGAAGTAGGGCGTGCCCGAGGCTTCGATGATCTCCTCGATGTTCGAGTAGATCGGAGCATCGTGCCCGCACTTGAAGCTGGACAGCTCCAACGCCACCAGGCTCGGATGACGGGCTGTGTACTTGGCCGCCCAAATCTTGCGCGACGTATTCTCCGAGTAGCTGTTCTTCCAGACGTCGTCGATGTCCATGGCCGACTTGATCCGGCCCTCTCGGATCTCGTCGCCGAATAACCGTTCGAGGATGTCGTCATCCATCGGCAGCGTATCCTGCCAGAAGATTGGATAGCCCAACTTCTGCAACTCCTCGGCGATTTCGTGGTTGACGCCGGGATCGTTGTGATACGGCCGAGCCAATATGACGATGCCGAGCTTACCCTCGGCTTCGAGCCGATCGAGAATCACGCGACTCTGCTTGCGGAGACGGGTGAGGAACTCTTGCTCCGCCTTCAGGCCCTGCTTGACGGCTCGGTAGCTCTCCTCAAACGTCAGGCCCAACTCGTCCGCCCAATCTTCAAACATCTGGCGGGCACAAAGCTGCGGCTTGTCCAGGTTGAGGAACGTCTTCTTGAAGACGATATCCCTCTCCTTGAAGAGATCGCCCTCCTTGATGAAGGCCGCATGGGCCGATTCAGCCGTGCCCACCACGGTGGGACACGCCTTGGTGTCCTGAACGCCATCCAGGAACGTGGAGAACGAGTCCACCATGGGGAAGAAGATGTGCGTCAGCGGCTTCTTCGCATGCTTGATGTACAGCAGGTCGTGAACGTGCGGGATACCCAGCTTGCTCGGGAAACACGGATCGATCGAGCCGCGCTTGGCCCCGCGCTTGTACAGCTCCTCGTTGGTGTAATCGCTGAACACCAGGTTGCGGAAGGGCACGCCGATCGACTGGAAAAAGCCGATAAAGAACGGCGATTGGCTGTACATGTTCAGCACCCGCGGGAACCCGATGCGCACTTCCTTGCGCCGTTCCATCAGCTCTCGCCGGCGGAGGGTTTCCTTTCTCTTGAGCGAGAAACGGCCGACGGTCGGAAGCGGGTCAGCCACATCATCGACGTCCACCTCCTTGAACACCTCACGGGCCGCCACCTCCAGCATGTTGGGGTTGGCCTTCTTGATCGCGTCGAGACCGCCCTTGATCTCCCGCATGTCGTTGATGTCTTCGACCGTCCCCTTCTCGCAGGTGGCGATGATCAGACGCTGTTCACCCGCATGCAGGGCGACTTTGGATTTACTCTTGGCCGGCTTCGCACCGGTGCCATTGGACGGCGGAGCCTTCTTCATACGTGTGGGATGCCCTTGCTCCGGCCCCATCTTGACAACGTGAGACGAGAGGCTGATCAGCGAACCACTGATCTCCGGTTCGGCTTCCTCGCCGGTCTTGACGTCGATGAACGTGCGCAGGCACTTGTTCTTGCAGAAATAGCAGCGCGTCGACTCCTCGCGAGTGGTGCGGTATTCGATCTTCTTGACCCGTTCCATCCCGATGAACGTCGTCTTCAGATCCTCTTCCGCCCAAAGTCGCTGAGCCTCAAACCCGCACCCGATCGCCCCACTCTCGCCGCAGTGCTTGTGTACGTGGACCGTTGCTTTTTCGTCGCCGTCGAAACGCGATTCGATGAAATCGACCTGCGCCTTGACCGCCGCCAGGTTGTGCTGCGTGCCGCCCTGCAGCACGAACGTGTTGCCCAGCTTGGCCAGGTTGGGAATCTGCGAGACGTACAGCCAGATGTTCTTGGGCAGCACATTGGCCAAGCCGGCCATGATCTCGTTGGGGGCCCAGCCCTGACGCTGGAAATCGACGATGTCCGATTGCATGAACACGGCACATCCGTAGCCGAACTCGGGCATGGTCTTGGCGCTGAAGGCGATGTCGGCGTACTCGGTGACATCGTGTCCGAAGCCGGCAGCGGTCGATTGCAGGAAGTACCCGTTGCCCGCGCTGCACTGCGTATTGAGTTTGAAGTCTTTGACTGAGCCGTTCTTGAGGATGATCAGCTTGATGTCCTGGCCGCCCACGTCGATGATGACGTCCGCATCCGGGTAGAAGTGCAGCCCGCTTTCGGTATGGGCCACGGTCTCCACCAGGGCGACGTCGGCACTAAGCACTTCCTTCAGGATGTCCTTGGCATACCCGGTCGTTCCCACGCCGAGAACCTTCATGGTGCATCCCTGATCGACGATCTGGGCCTCCAGCTCCGTTAGGATCTCGATGGTGTCCTCGATGGGGTTGCCCTTGGAAAGCTGGTAGGCCTTGGCCACCACGTTGCGATCTTTGTCCACCAACACCGCCTTGGTTGACGTCGATCCGCCGTCCAGACCGATGAACCCCTCCACCACCGTGCCAGGCTCGTAAACCGTTGGTGACCACGATTCCTTGCGATAGCGTTCCTTGAAGGCAGCCAACTCGGCGGCGTCTTTGGACAGCCCGCCTGCACCGGACGCGGCCTTCTCGGCGGTCCGACCATACTCGATGTACCACTGCAGTACCTCAGTACCGTGATACGGGCCGATATTTGGGTCGTCGTCGATTTCCGTCTTGGCGAACTCGATCACCCCGATGGCGGCGAAGTACTGGGCATTCTCCGGGGTGATGATGTAGTCTTCCGGCTTCTTGTTCGGATCGGGCAGCTTGACCCCGCGTTCTTTCCACATCTCGGGAATGTTGTGCTTCCAGCAGTCCCGCATCCCCTTGATGTAGCAGTTGGGTCCGCCCAGAAGCAGCACGGTTGGGCGTAGCGTGTGGCCTCGGGTCAGGACAGCCATGTTCTGCTGAATGATCGACTCGAAGAGTGAGGCCATCAGCTCGTCGGGCGGCACGCCTTGTTTTTGCAACCCGTTGATGTCCGTCTCGGCGAACACGCCGCATTTGCCCGCCACCGGATGGAGGCGAATGTCGTTGTAGCCCATCTCGCAGAGCTCTTCGGTCGGGATCTGGAGCTTGGCGTTGATCTTGTCGATCACCGCCCCGGTCCCGCCGGCGCACTTGTCGTTCATGGACGGGATTTTCTTCTTCTTGCCCGTCTCAGGATCTTCCTTGAAGATGATGATTTTGGCGTCCTGGCCGCCGAGCTCGATGACGCTCTGCACCTCGGGGTAGAGCTTCTCTACGGTGAGCGAGACGGCGTTGACCTCCTGAACGAACTTGCCGCCGATACGCGAAAGCAGGGCGCTGCCCCCCGAGCCGGTGATGAACATGCGATAACTATTTCGCGGCACATCGGGAAAGGATTTCTCTATCTCATGCAGGAACTCCAAGACCTTTTCAGGTTGCCTGGTGTCGTGGCGCTGATAGTCCTTCCACAGAATCTCATCGGTGACGATGTCGATGACCACGGCCTTGACCGTCGTGGAGCCGACGTCCAGCCCGATCATCAGACCCTCGGGATACTTGTCCGTGCCGGAAAACGGCTTGACCTCGACGTGAGGCTTGACGCGTTCGGCGCTCAGGTTGGCTGCATTGAGTTGTATGAGTTTGGGCGTCGTGTCCGCAGCCGCTCCGCTCCCGCAACTGCCTCCGCTGCTACAGGATCCACTGCTGCACGACGATCCTTCTTCGGACGCGATCGGCAATGAGGTGGAGGATTCGGTCTTGCAAGCGGCGCCATCGCCCTCGTTTAGCGGTTCATTCATTGCGATCACGGATTATTGCTCCCTGTTGCTCCGTCTGCGTTATCGATCGTGGAATGGTTACTGCAACACGCCCCACACCCATGGATCGCAATCCATGGGTGGGAAGCGCCGTCGCCAAACCGCGATTTCACACCCCCACTTCGGCGAGCTCTTGTTTGGCGTTCCCCGCAACTACTTTCAGATTGGCGCACTCCGAATCCGTATCCATGAGTTTGCCGACCTGGATCACGAAGTTCCCCGCCTTGCTGATAATGCCCTTCTGCTTCGCCACATGCTGCAACGGTCGGCGCAGCTCGCGATGGGTCGCGACGTACTTGCGAATCTGATCGATCGTATACCCCGTCCGGGCGACCGCTTCCTTGAACTCCGCCTTGCACTTGAACTTGGCTTCGCCCAGCGCCATCTGCACCCGGCTATGGGCGTTGATGTCCCCTTCGCCGGAGGTCTCGATCGGCAGGAAGATCATGTCCTTGAAGTTGCTGATGACCGCGGCCTGGGCACCGTCCGATTGAGCCGACGGCATGCACCCGAAGGGCTTGAGGCTCAGCACCATGTGGGCCAGCTCCTTGTTGCAGTAGTAGATGTTCTTGGCTACCTCGAGATGGCCCTCGCCGCCACCGCTCTTGGCGTTGTAGTAGGGGTGACCGAGGCGAACCAACTCGTTCTGGTTGACCAACGCGTGGGCCGTCCCGCCCAGGGCACCGCGAAGACGCTCGTACTCCCGATTGATGATCTTGTCGGCCGCACCAAACATGGCCAGCTTCTTGCGAAAGGTCTTCTCGATCTCCCATTTCTTGCGAACATCCCATCGACCGGGCAGATCCTCACCTTCGCTAAGCCCCTTGCTGTCCTTCAATTGGTTACGCGCCTGATTGAGCATGTAGGCGATCCACGTGCCGATCGGCTCGACCAGCACTTCGGCCCCCTCCTTCTCCAGGAACGCGAACATGTTGAAGTTCCCATCACCCTCGGTGGTCTGGGCCCAGAACTCGCCGGTGACTTTGCAGATCGGCTTGGAACGGGTGTAGTCCACCTCGATCTCCTCCTCGATCATGCGACTGCACTTTTCAAACGCCTTGGTGTAGTAGTCGCCGCGAAGCTGATCGAGAAAAATCTGGGCCTCGTCCGCATTCTTCACCGGAGCGAGCTTGGAGATGATCTTGGCCAGGGCACCGCCGTGAATCGAATCGTAGTCCTTCTCACGCAGCATGTTGCCGCAATACTCGACGCACCGAGTGAGGACTTCGTTCGTCCGACCCGGCTCGACTTCGTAGGGACGGATGTGGTAGGCCACCTCATTCAGCAGGTCGCCCATGAACATCGCGTTGACCAGCGAGAGGAAGAAGTTGAGGTTCATCTCCAGCCCAGCCTCGACCTCCGTCTGGCTCAGGCCGCCGCTCTGCTGGAACAACAGGACGCGAAACCCGTCAAACCCGCTGTTGCGCAACGCCAGACGAAACTCCGCCTCGTACATGCCGAACCGACAGGGACCGCACGCCCCGGCGGTGACGAAGACGTAGTGGTCCAGAATGTCGTCAACCGGAATCTGCCCCTCGTCGCGCAATCGCTTGAGATAGTTAACCAAAGCGCCGACCGTGAAATACGTCGGGTTGCACTGGCCGTTGTTTCCGTACTCCTTGCCCGACTGAAAGTCGGCTTTCTTCGGCACGGGAATCAAATCGATGTTGTAGCCCAGCCCCTCCAACCCAGCCATGATAAGTTGGTCATGGCGCACCGTCAGTCCGCCAAGCAAGAGCGTGACATGCCCACGCTCGGCCTTGGTGAATGGGCGTTCCACCGTTCGAGTGAACCGTCGAGAAGGCTCGGTCGAAATCCCCGCCTCCTCCAACAAGCGACGACGTTCGGTTTCAATCTGTTCGTCGATCAACGGTAGTGACAAGGTACTGGCACTCATGGTTGGTATCCTTCTTCTGTTCCGCCGAGAGCAAGGCTCCCATCGAGTCTATATGGTTGCATCGGCCCGCCCGATCGCTTCAAGTAAGTCAAATCCAAGCCGGGTGTCAAGGTAATAAATCTTTATCGGCAATAGAAGCGCTTACTTATGGGCAACCATTCGCGATTTGTGTAGGCGCGCTTACTAACGTCTTCGAGCAACTCGAACTATTAATGTAGACGCGCTTACTTACGACGCCGCGTGAGCCAAGCAGTGCGTAGGCGCGCTTACTTACGGCCCCGACTACCGCGCGCATCGTATAGACGCGCTTACTTATGATGATGTTCCAACCGGCTTTCGTGAACCGGTTCAGGCGACGGTGAGAGCCAATGCGCCCGGGTAGCAGACGGTCGACGTGGGTCGGGATGAAGCGGAAACGACACACATCGGAACAAGTCAGCGGCATGGTGAAACAACGCGCTAGGCTACGCGGACGTGGGATGGTGGTTGCAAAACGTTCGCTCGGCCTCCCTCGAGACTCGGGTCAGCGCTGTTTCATTCGTTGATTTGGAGGCCCGGCCACCTGACCATCGAGGGTCGAGTGGGGCACTTTACGGACCCGGCCTTCAAGACAAGTTCCCGCCTGGATCCCCACGACCGGTCCGCATCGCGGCCACGCGGCGCACGCCAGCCGACCGAAGCACCCACGCCACCGCTTGAGATCGAGCTGCTCAGCCGGTAACAAGGCTTCACAAGACGCGGCCGAGAGTCGGCGACGGATCGGCTCCGCCCCGCACCCATAACGACGCACCCCACGCGAGCCGCGAACTTCAGTTCGCGCGGATCCGCGGCGGCAACAGCCGGCGGCTTGCTTCGAGATGCGCACTAGACGCACCCCGCCGCGCCGAGCGGAGGGATTGTTGAACGGATTCCTATGCCGCGAATGGGCTTTGCCATCGACAATCGGTCCTGCATCGGCTGCCACGCCTGTACGGTGGCGTGCAAGTCTGAACATTCCGTGCCCATCGGGGTCAACCGGACGTGGGTCAAATACGTCGAGCAAGGCACGTTTCCGGATACCAAACGCTCGTTCAGCGTGCAACGCTGCAACCACTGCGACGATGCCCCCTGTGTCGAGATTTGCCCGGTGACGTCGCTCTACCGTCGGCCCGATGGCATCGTGGATTTCGACAGCGATCGCTGCATCGGATGCACGGCGTGCATGCAGGCTTGTCCGTATGACGCGATCTACCTCGATCCCGCAACCCTCACGGCGGCCAAGTGCAACTACTGCACCCATCGTGTGGATGCCGGCTATGAACCGGCCTGCGTGATCGTCTGTCCGGTCGAGGCCATCGTGTGCGGTGACCTGGATGATCCGGACTCCAAAATCGCCAAACTTCAACGAACCCAACAAGTACACTTTCCCAAGGTCGAGAAGCGGACCGAACCCAAACTCTTCTACGTCGGAGGTGAGACTGCCAACTACGATCCAACGAGCGCCCCGCCGGCCGAACAGTACCTTTGGAGCGCCGGGCAGGCAGCGGCAGCGCTCGATTTGATCGCCCCCGACCCAGCCCATGAAACCGGCGCCGGCGCCCGCCGCGTCTACGATGCCAAAGCCAAGCCTACCACGTGGGGCTGGATGGTGTCGGCCTACATCACGACGAAGGCGATCGCTACCGGAACGGCGATGATGGCGTGTCTGCTGTTCGCGGCCGGCCGCCATCCGTCGGTGTTGCCTCGATCGGCTGCGGCGATCTCGCTTGTCTTTCTCGCGGTGACCGGGGCGTTGTTGGTTGGTGACCTGAAACAACCCCGCAGGTTCCTGTACATCCTCCTCCGCCCGCAATGGAAGAGCTGGCTTGTTCGCGGGGCCTATCTGATTAGCGCCTTCGGGCTCGTGCTCGGCGTTTGCGCATTCGCCCCCATTGAAACCTGGCGGCGGCCGATTCAGTCGACCGTCGGAGCAGTGCTGTTCGTCCTGGCGGCTTCAACGGCGAGTTACACCGCCCTGTTATTCGCCCAGGCCAAGGGACGGGACTACTGGCAGAACCGGTTGTTCGTCATCACCATGTTCGTCGATGCCCTGGTGGCCGGTGCAGCAGTCCTGACGCTCGTCGGGGCGATCGGCATCGACGGCGGTATGGCTGCGACGGACGCTCGCATGGTGCTAGGCATCGCGGTCACTGTGCTCGCGGCTCTGTTGATCGCCGAGTTCGCCCCGTCGCATGCCACCAAGGACGCCGCCCTCGCCGCCCGTTTGATTCTGCACGAACGCTACCGATATTGGTTCTGGGGAGGCGTGGTTAGCGTCGGAATCCTTGTGCCGGCTGTGTGTGTCGTCATCGGGGTAGCGTTGGAAGGTGCGGCGATGGGACTGATCGTCGGGATCGCAGCCAAGAACCATGTGTTCGTGCAAGCCCCGCAGCGGATTCCACTGAGCTGAGCCGTAGAGGAAACCATGCCCTACAAACCGAAACGTGGCCTGATCGAGCGTGCCGCCGTCAAACTCGGCGTCGTGCCCAACACGGACGTCGATGCGAACCCATCGTTGCCCGATGTTGCTGCCCTGTCTCCATATGCCTCGCCGGCTCAGTGGGACAACTTCGCGGAGTTCGACGCTGCGACGTGGCCTCGGCGTGCCACAGAGCGTCGCTATCGATTGGTGCCTACGGTTTGTTTCAATTGCGAGAGCGGGTGTGGTCTGCTCGCATATGTGGATAAGGAAACCAACACCATTCGCAAATTCGAGGGCAATCCGCTGCATCCCGGAAGTCGGGGCCGCAACTGCGCCAAGGGCCCTGCCACCATCAACCAGGTCAACGATCCGGATCGCATTCTTGCACCGATGAAGCGAGTCGGCCCACGTGGGGACGGTGGGTGGCAGGAGGTCTCTTGGGAGGAGGCGCTGGCAGACATCGCCGGGCGGATCCGCACAGCGCTCGCTGAGAATCGTCACGATGAAGTGGTTTATCACGTAGGTCGGCCGGGATCCGAGGGGTTTATCGATCGAGTCCTGCGAGCGTGGGGAGTCGATGGCTATAACAGCCATACCAATATCTGTTCGTCAGGAGCACGGTTCGGCTACAACCTGTGGAGCGGTTACGATCGCCCGTCACCCGATTACGCCAACGCCCGCTTCGTGTTGGCCCTGAATGCCCACCTGGAGAGCGGTCACTATTTCAATCCGCACGCCCAGCGAATCTCCGAAGGACTGGCCCGCGGTGCGAAGATGGCGGTGGTGGATCCGCGACTCTCGAATACAGCATCGATGGCCCACTACTGGATGCCGACAAGACCGGGAACCGAAGCCGCCCTGCTGCTGGCCTTCGCCTGCGTGATTCTGAATGAAGAGTTGATCGATCGAGCCTTCATCGAGCGGTGGACCAACTGGCGTGAGTACATGGCGATCTGCCACGCCGATCAGGCGCAAACAGTCGATGGTTTCCTTGCAACACTGAAAGAGGAGTATGCAGAGTTTACTCCTGAATACGCGGCGGCTGAATGCGGCGTCTCGGTCGAGCAGGTGCGTGAGGTTGCACGACTGATCGGTGAGGCGGGTTCGCGGTTCTGTTCTCATACCTGGCGCGGAGCCGCCGCCGCTCATCTCGGTGGTTGGCAGGTCTCGCGATGCCTGTTCTTCCTGCACGTGCTCACCGGTAGCGTCGGTACTGAGGGTGGAACCAGCCCGTCGGCGTGGCACAAGTACAAAGCCGACCTGATCAATCCACCACCGCCGACGAACCAGTGGAACGAAATGCACTGGCCGCGAGAGTATCCGCTCGCCTATCACGAGATGAGCTTCCTGCTACCGCATTTCCTGAAAGAGGGGCGCGGAAAGCTCGACGTGTATTTCACCCGAGTATTCAACCCGGTGTGGACCTATCCTGACGGGTTTTCATGGATCGAAGTACTACGCGACGAGTCGAAGATCGGTCTGCACGTAGCCCTGACGCCGACCTGGAACGAGACAGCCTTCTACGCCGACTATGTGCTGCCCATGGGCCTCGGCCCGGAACGACACGATCTGACCACCTACGAAACCCACAGTGCGACGTGGATCGCGTTCCGCCAACCGGTGCTGCGCGAAGCGCGCCGGGCCGATGGCCAGGCGGTGACGGACACTCGTGACGCCAACCCGGGCAGTGTGTGGGAGGAAGACGAGTTCTGGATCGCACTGTGCTGGGCCATCGATCCCGACGGCTCGCTGGGTATTCGTAAGTACTTCGAGAGCCCCACCGACTCCGACAAACCACTGACCGTCGAGGAATACTATTCGTACGCGTTCGACCACGTTCCCGGTCTACGCGAGGCCGCCCACGCTGAGCAGCTAGACCCGCTTGCATACATGCGTAAGTACGGAACGTTCCAAATCAAGGACGCAACGTACCAATGTCACGAGCGCGTTCTGTCGGCCGACGAGCTACACGGTGCGACGATCGACCCGGACACGCACCTCGCCACGATCAATGGTCAACCTGTCGGTATCGAAATAGATGGAACGGTGATCGAGGGGTTCCGCACCCCAAGTCGATTGCTCGAGTTCTACAGTCCGACCATGATCGAATGGGGTTGGCCTGAGCATACGATCCCGGGCTACATCGTATCACACATCAACGAAAGAACCTCCACCAACGAGCCGCGGACTTCAGTCCGCGCGGACTCGGTCCATCCGACCGCGTTGAATCACTTGGAAGGCAATCCGCCAAGCGACCAGCACGACCGCACATTCTGCCTCTTGCCCACATTTCGACTCCCCACGCTGATCCACACCCGTAGCGGTTCAGCAAAGTGGCTCAACGAAATCTCTCAACAGAACCCCATCTGGATTCACACCAGCGACGCGGCTCAGTGGAACCTCCGCACCGGCGATCTCGTTCGGATCACTACGGATATCGGCTACTTCGTTGATCGAGCATGGGTCACCGAATCCATCCGCCCGGGCGTGGTGGCCTGTTCACACCATTTGGGCCGCTGGCGACGTGACAGCGATCCGCCGTCGAGTCGCTGGAGCAGCTCGGTCGTCTCGGTCGAGGAACTGGGCGACGGCAAATGGAAGATGACCACCCGGCGTGGCCCGGAACCCTTCGACAGCGATGACCCCGACAGCCGCCGCATTTGGTGGCGCGATGGCGGTGTACCACAGAACCTCACCTTCCCGGTCCACCCCGATCCCATCAGCGGCATGCACTGTTGGCACCAGCGCGTCCGCGTCGCCCCGGCCTCGAAGGACGACCGCTCCGGCGACGTCGTCGTCGATACCACTCGCTCGATGGCCATCTATCGTGAGTGGCTCAACAGAACCCGCCCCACCCCACAGACCGGCCAATCCCTCCGTCGCCCCCTTTGGTTCGCCCGCCCCCTGCGCCCCACTGACGCTGCGTACCGATTGTAGGCCGTAATCACATCTGTAGTCCGCGTTCGGCGGAACGCCTCGACTGCAACTTCGGCTTGGTCCGTTATTCATCGGCGAGGGTGGAGGTGTGGTCGTGGATGATTATCCACCGGCTGTGTTCCTTGCGCAGGACAAGGGAAAACAGTCCACCGATGGGCTGGTCGCGGTCGAGGTGCCAGGCCCCGAGGACCAAGGCAGCGGACGGGGGCAATTCGACGATCTCCAGGCCGCTGAAAGTGAGTCGGCCCATGGCGGCGGACGTCGGATAGCGATTGCGATAGCGCTCCAACGTGGCGGCGAAGCCGCGGGTGATTCGGCCGCCGGTGCTGAAGGTCAAATCGGGCGACTGCCAATACGGCTCCATGAAG
>JADFPW010000115.1 GCA_022562105.1 Planctomycetota bacterium | reverse complement strand
GGTTACACTCTGTCACGGAACGGCCTCCTTGCCTTGGGTGATTGAGTTCTCCAAAACCCTATCATACAAGGTCGAGAAGGCCGTCTCTATGCGCAAACCACCTCACACTCGTGAAATATCCGGGCTAGGCGGTCCCAGTTGCTGACGAACGCGTCAACCGGCGTGTCGTATTGCACGTACAACGACTTGAGCAACTCGCGCTCCGACTCGGAGAGTGACTTCATCTTTGAAGCCTCCTTTCGGACCCTCCCGACGTCGGCCTTGACTTTCGGCAAGGAAGACCCCAAGATCGGGGAAGGCCCGGGTTTTCGTAAGTCAGCCTTGGGTCTTGCAAGGTACTCGGGGGCTGGGTCGGCCTCTAAACTGTCCCAGCCCTCACCTACTTAAAGAGAATCGATTAGTTGTTCCTCCCGTTCCCCATTCTCGACTTCGCCTCCAATTGATACCACGAGTAGGGCCTGGGCTGCGTCGAACTCCACGTCGTATTGCCGCGTCTCTTCGCGATAGCTGATGTCAAAATACTCTAGGAAGGATCGAGCGGAGATTGTTGCTGATCCGTCCTTCATGACTACGCGCTGGGCACCCGGCTCATCCCTGTCGGCTGTGAGCTTGAGCGCAAGTAGCTGCTTCTCTCGGTCGAATCCCAGGACAACATATCCCCACCGCTGCAGCTCAAATCGCCGAACCGCTCCTTGGTTGAGGCCAATTTGCCCCTGCTTTCGGATAGACGCCCGCGGGCGAAACCCACGCCCTGACTCGGTGAAGAACTCAAACCCCATGATAGCACCCCTAATCGCAAAGTCGCCCTATTCGACAACCTCTCCGAAGTATGGGTATCCCGCCAGTATTGTCAAGCTTCATTGGCCTGATTCATGCACTTTCTTTGACGTACCGCACACCAGAGAAGTCGGATCAACTGCTTCTTGTACCACCCTTGAAGAGTTGCGACAAGAGGCCCAGCCGATCTAGGCACTAGAATCATTAATAAAGTGCCCGAAAATGGCACATCTGGCGGAGGCGGAGTCGAAATCGCGCGTCGCTCGCCACTAGCGAGCGGCGCATCAGCAAAGTCGGGCGGCGATGGGGAGGCGGCGGCCGGAGCCGAAGGCGCGGCTGGTGACCTTCAAGCCCACCGGGGCCTGTTTGCGCTTGTGCTCGTTGCGATCGACCTTGGTGAGGATGGCGCGGACGGGGTCATGTCTCTCGCCCGAGGAGCTTTTCGGCCGCTGGAAGGCTGTCGCCGAGGCCTATCGCTCACTCGGCCTTTGCAAATTGGTCTTCATGATCCTGGCGTGTATCCCTTGCTTTTGTCGCTCCAGGCCGTAAACGTCTCCCTCGAGTTCCTTGCCCAACGCAACCACCCCACGAATTGCACGCAAGTCCTGGTCGTCAAGCACCAACTCGCACATCCTACACGTATCTGCCAGATGTTCCGCACTTCGCATCCCGAGAATGATGGCACCAACTTGAGGCTGCTCCAACATGTATCGCGTGGCGATGTTGGTTATGCTCACCTGGTGCTTCTCGGCTATGTCTCGGAGCACCGACAGGATTCTCTGGAAGCACGCCCAGTCTCCGATCTCCCCAATAACACGGCTATATTTGGTGAGCGATCTATTGTCGTCCGGGTCGGTGGGCTCTGCTACTCCGAGGTACTTGTCAGCAAGAAAGCCGCCGGCAGCGGTGCCGTAGCAGAGGAGTGTGAATCCCTTCTCTCGGGCAAGTGGAACAAGCGTTTTCTCCGGCCTCCTGTCCAAGACTGAATACTGGACCTGCTGGCTTACCAGCCTGATCCCGCTGTCCACGATCTCCTTGAGGTGTACGGTATCGACATTGGTGGTCGCGATATCACATATATCTCCCTCTTCTTGAAGCTCCGCAAGATAGTGAGCGGCCTCGACGTAGCCGGGAATGCCGAAATCCCACCAGTGCATCTGCACCAAGTCGAGCCTATCGACCCCCAGCCTCCGAAGCGATCGATGGATCACCGCCCGGACATCATTCTTGGAAAGAGAGGCCAACGTGTCGGCATCGGGAACGAACTTGGTGTGAATCCTCAGTCGCTCGGACGCCTTTCCGAAACGCGTTTCGCACTCGGTCCGAAACTTGCCGAGCAGCTCTTCGACGCCGGTATAGATGTCGGCACAATCAAAGGCGGTGAAACCTCTCTCGAAGAAGGCGCATAGATGCTCAATAGCGTCGCTTGGGCGAATAGTTCCATGACCGCCGGCGAGCTGCCAGCAACCGACAATCACCCTCGGTATGGGGTGGCCGGGGCTTAGAGTCACCTGGGGGATGCTTGCGGTATTGTTCATCGCACTCTCGCTACAGAATATGACTCACGGGCGCCCAGCTCCAGCGGGGTCGCCGGTCACTTCACTGCGACGAAACGTTCGCTTCCCCGTGCGAGTAATCCGAAAGCGAGCGCCACAGAGGGGATCGGGACAGGCAATCTCTTCGTCCGTGGCCATCCAGTCATTCGGGGAGGTCTGGCGCTGTTTGGCAGGAAGGAGCGGCAGCAGTGCGGACAGAGCGTACAACGAGAAGCGGGTTTCCCCCGCAAAACACAAGTTTTCGCCTTCGACGAGGAAATAGTCGCCGACACGATGACTGCAGACCATGTCATCTTGGTTGCCCACGACTTCGACTCGCAGGTCGTAGAGCACGAACTCGTCACTGCCATTACTCATGTCCGTTATCCGATCGGTGTCAACAAGAAAAACGCCCGGTCGGTTCCCACTATCGGAACGCGACCGAGCGGATTATACGAGAGCCGACAACGAACCGCGACCCTACGCGGCGAGGAACTCCTCCTCCATCGTCTGGCGAATCTTACGCAGCGCCTTATTCTGAATCTGTCGGACACGCTCCTTGGTGACGCCGATGATCAGGCCGACCTGCTCCAGCGTCTTGGGTGCGGCCTGCTCCGGTGAGGGTGGGGCGAGGGCAAACCGTTCGCGGATGACCGTTTGCTCGACCTCGTTGAGGCCGGCCTCGTTGCGCAGGAGAATCTCCTTGAGATCCTCGACGCAATCTTCCTCGGCGCCTATACGCTTGCGTTCCAGGTAGTCGCTCTTCTCGATGGACGGATCGAACTCGACGGGGAACTGCCCGCGATAGCGTGAGACTCGCATGACCACCCGAGAGAAGCTCTTGAGAATCGCCCGGCACGAATAGGTGCTGAACTTGAATCCGCGGGCACAGTCGAACTTATCGACGCTCCGCAGCAGGGCCATGTTCCCTTCGCTGACCATATCGTTGAAGTCGATGGAGCTGAACCGGGCCCGCTTGGCCATCGCCAACACCAGCGGGATGTTGAAAGTGACGATCATGCTGCGTATGTCCTGAGTCCAGGCCGCCCAGGCCAGCAGATGTCGAGCCGCCCGAGTGGTGATTCGGCGTCCGGCGAACTCGTCCAAGATGCGCAGCATGCGCATTCGGGTGTAGTTGTATCGCTGGAACAGTAGCTGCTCCTGCTCGATGCGGAGTGTGGGCATTCGACTTCCTAGGGAACGGGCGGGGTCGAGCACGGAGACCGGGTCGGCAAATCGCGTCGACTTGGCCGAGGTAAGTTTGGCCGGCACGCCGAGCAGGTTCAGCGTCGCGTTGGGTTCATAGAACGCATCGTGGTCCACGAACTCCGTCGGCTCGCGCAGCAGCTTGGCCAGGATCTTCTCGTTTGCCGGCTCGAGGCTGCGGATGAAGGACGGACTGGGACTCAATGCCGTCGGCAGGCGTGGTCGCGCCCGCGGTGTCGTTGTTGCGCTCACTGCGACCGTCATGTCGATACCCTCCCCGAGGCGTCGCTTGCCTCGAGCCGAGGTGGGTCCAGCACCACACCTCACCCCTTCGCTTCTACGATACAAACTCCGCCCGGGTGCGGAACATTTCATCCGTGCAAACGCCAAGCGCTGGGCATCGCTGGGCGATACCGGGGCTTTTCGTCTGCCCGGGCTCGAAGGAGGGCCAGTTGAGCACGGGAAGCTGAATTCCACCTAAACTATACCCGCTACTCGACTGTCGGGCAAGCTGGGCGGCGTCAGATTGTGTGATTATGGGCCTGGCGCTAGCGCCAAGTGGGTTTGTGGGGGCAAGGAAATGATCGGGAAGGCGAACGGGCACACGTTAGGCGCCCGATTCCAGGACGATCGCAGCCTGGTGGTCACTCGCAGCGGAGGGCCTCGATGGGATCCAGGCGAGCGGCGGAGATGGCTGGGTACATCCCAAAAAACACGCCTATAAAAACCGACAGCGAGAAGCTGACCCCGACCGACCACCAGCGAATGATGGTATCCCAGGCGGCGAACTGATTGATCGCGTAGGCCGCCGAGCAGCCCAGCACCACGCCGCACAGGCCACCCGCGGCCGACAGGACCACCGTCTCGACCAGAAACTGAACCGTGATATCTCGCCGCTTGGCCCCCAGGGCCCGGCGAATGCCGATCTCGCGGGTTCGTTCGGTGACGGTGGCCAGCATGATGTTCATGATGCCGATCCCACCGACGATGAGCGAGATCCCGGCGATGCACCCCAGGATGATCTGGTCGTTACGCATCTTCTTCTGGGCCATCTTCAGCCGAGCCAGCGGAACGCGAACTTCGTAGTCCACCTTATCGTGCCCGTATTCGAGCACGCGTGTGACCATCTCGGAGACGGGCTCGACATGGTCCAGCTCGTCGACGTGAACATAGAGCCCGGAGTATTCCAGCTTGAAGAACTCCATCGCCCCGGTGGATGGTTTGAGGGTGATGGCTCCGTAGCGCGAGACACTGGTCGAGAAGGGGAAGTAGATCTCTCGATTGATGTCGCGATCATCCACGCCGCGGGCCGGCGCTCCAGCCGTGTGGATCTCTTCGAGTACGCCGACGACCACATAGGGCACGGTTCCTTCGTAGCGTTCGGCGAACAGCGACTGTCCGATGGGATCCTCGAAGGCGAAGATTGCGCGACTGACCTCCGAGCCGATGACGCACACCTTGGCTCGTTCTTCCATATCCAGATCGGTCAGGCGGCGACCTCGAGCCACCGAGACATTGACCACGTCGAAGAAGTCCGGCGTCGTGCCGATGACCTTGCCGTCGAAGCGCTTGTCGCGGCGGCGCACAGAATAGGCCACCGACTTGAGCGGCACGATCCGGTCGATGTGGGGGATGGTTCTACGGATCAATCGCACGTCATCTTCGGTGATGCCGTATTCCAAGAGGCGCTGGGTGCCCTCCGACGCCTCGGTGGTCTCCTCGGGTTTGACCGAGTTGACGATGATGTTCTGGGTGCCGAGCAATTGGATCATGCGCATTTCGTCGGCCGACGCCCCTTCGCTGATCGACAACATGCAGATCACCGCGGCCACCCCGAAGATGATCCCCAGCGCCGTCAACAGCGAGCGCAGCTTGTGCAACCGCAAGTTGGTCAGACCCAGGTGAATGGTTTCGAGGTTGATGAGGCTCATGGTTCGCCACTGGTTGTGGTCATTCGGTCGACATCATGCCGGGGTCACTGCAAGCGCCGGCGACTAGGCGTCACAGGGCATCGGGTTCGGGTTCAGCCGGTTCGATCGAGACCACGTCAAACGATCCGTCCAGATCCCCCACGTTGATGTCGGCGGCCTGGCCTACCCGCAGACCCATCAAGGATTGGGCTAACGGTGACTTGTAATTATAGATGCGCTTTTCGGTGTCGGCCTCCCAGGGGCCCAGAAAAGTCAATGTGACCCGTTGGCCGTCTTCTTTGTTTCGGAATGTGGCTCGGCACCCGGGCGAAATGTGACTGTCGGGCACCGCATCGGGTTTCAGTACGGTAGCGATGGACATTTCCACCCGCATCTGGGCGGCGCGGGCTTGAAGCAGATCGCGTTCCTCCAAGGCGAACTTGTACTCGGAGTTTTCCGACAGATCGCCATGGGACGCCGCTTCACCGATGGCGATGGCGTTCTCCCGCATTTTGACGTTGACCAGATCGGCGTATTCGGCCTGCCTTTGGGCCAGACCGGCCTCAGTAACATACAAGACGTCATCTTGCTCCCAGGGGAGGATCACGGTGTGCTCTACTCTTGGCGGATGACGCTGGTCAAGGATTCGAAGAAGATCCTGTTTGATCGCCTGCCCCAGACCCTCGACTCGCTTCAACTGGGTACGTATGGTCGGGGCCACGTCGCCGTCCATCTGCCCAACGCACTCTCGAAAGCGGGCGTGCTTCCGTGCGGCCAGCACGGAACGGGCGTGTCCCCGGATACGCCGAGCGGCATCGGCCACCGTCTCAGTCCCACGATGAAGGTCGCCAAGCATCCGCAACAGGCGCACCAGAATCCCAGTGAGATCAGCCACCCGGGCATGCTCGTTTTCCGGGCCGGTCCACAACCACAGCAGCGCATCGCCACATCCCGTCGGCTCGGCCAAGATCGCCTGAGTCAGTGTCCCGAACTCCTCGGCCGTGTATCCCAGGTCGGCCAGCCGGCGCGCCACCGGCTCACATGCTTCCAACGGCGCCGTCGGCAGAAAGCCGGCGAGAATGGCTTTCGCATCATCGGGACGGGCCCGAACCAGACAATCACAGGCCGAATCCCACAGCGACGTCAAATCCAGGGCACGCAAGCAGGCAGCGGGATCGTCCACCGAGGTGAGCAGTTTTTCGGCCCCGTCGTGCGGCTGTGGATCTCCGGCGGCCTGACCGATGGCCCCCACCTGCAACCAACTGGTCAGGGCGATGGTGCTGCCCCGTCGGGCATGGCCTTCGGCTGCCTTCCGAAAGTAGTCACTGAATCGCCCGAGCAGGGACTGGTTGGGCGCACTCTTGCCCGCCGCGCACTGACGCAGGTAGGGCTCGACCACAGACCAACGGTCAATCGCCGCCCGGGCCTGGTCGAAGGATTCGCCCACCGCGTCGTCCAGCGAGCGGGAGACCGGATCGAAGCGCAATTCAAATGGCGACTTGCCGTCGATTCGCACGTGGGCGGACTTCTTGATTCGCGGGCGGGCTTTCGTCCACCATGCTTTCCATTGATCGCCCTTGAGGTGGCGCGGACAAAGCAGCTCTCTCAGCTCGTCGCGCGTCACCGGTTTGCCGACCGCTTTCAGCACGCATGCGACCGCCGCCGGTGGATCGTCCTGGAGCATCGCCGAGAACTGCTCGGGAAAAAATGTGCGTAGAACCTGGTAGTCGTCCGCTTCCGCTGGTTCGTAGTCGTCTGCCAATTCAACGGGTCCGAAGGTGGTTTCATTCTCTCGATCCCGAATGGTCACCTTCCAGTCGTCGGCGTCGATACGAATGACCTGGGCAGCCTCCGCGTCGTCGCGGGCCACCAGATAGTCATCGACGTTCAAGGACAACATCAATTCGAGCGTACGCAGGGCGCGACGTGGCGGACGGGCGCCGGCGATGCCGGCCTCCTCCAGCAACGCCTCCAACCCCTCCCGATCGGCGTGCGCTTCCCGGTATAGCCTGGTGAGCAGTTCGCGGAGGGGCTCGACCTTGGGCCATCGCAGCAGGATAGGAACGGCGACGGGCAAGGTGTCGCCGGCACCCAGGCGTTCTCGGAGCGTCTCCAACCCCGCCCAAAGCATGGCTGCTATTCGATCGTCCTGTCCACGCCCGCCAAGGGCCTCCACCACCGGAATGAGGTTCAGCGCTTCACGATTCGTCGGCGCCTCCTGGCACGCCTCATCCCATCGCTCCTCGACGGTGGCCAGATCACCGCCGGCTGCCAATTCGACCAAGGTCTGCATGTCCGTCGTCAAGAAAGCGTCCCTTCCTTGTCTGTTTCCGATTCCGCCCACGCAAGGGCAGGGGGTCGATCGTCCGACCCGGCTGACTCGTCCCTCCGTCGCCCAGTGCGGCCGCGAAGCCTACTATAATATCAGAAAAGAGGCCCAATGTCGAGGTGAATACTCGGAAGCGACCACCAGCGCCCAGGGCGTGGGTGTTGAACAGGTCGGAGAGCCGCTTGGCCACGTTCCTTTCCCTCGGCGCACACCGGGAAACGGGTGAGCAGATCGGGTGCTCTCCACCACGACCTGCTCACCATGAGTCGCCGGCTACAGCCGGTGAGGCGCGGGCGCTCAGTCGCACCTCGATGGCGGAATTATCCGAGCCGCGCCCGTGCGAAACCTCCGAGCCGCGCCCGTAAGGAAGCGGTGGCCTGCGACGTAGCCATCTCACCGTATCTCCGCTCCCTCACGGTCGCGGTTCGGTTCCGTTCGTTCTTTGACTCCTCAACCCCTCGGTGTCTTCTCCGTCAGTCGCAAGGCCCGAAGCGGGCTAGGACGAAACCCACGTCCAGAGGGTCAACACTTCCGTCGCCGTTCTGGTCGGCGATGTCGCAGTTTGGGTCACCCTCACCGACCTCGCACCCGAAGCGGGCGAGCACGAATCCGGAATCCAACGGATCGACCGTGCCGTCAGAGTTGGCGTCGCCGGCGCAGGGTTCGCACGGAGGAAAGATGGGTGGATCCTCTTCTTCCGTCCACGCGCCCACGAAGTCCAGCCAATCGTCACAGTCGATGTCGTTGTCCTGGTCGGTGTCCAGGAACTGGCACTCCACCGGCAACGGATCCTTGGTATCCAACGGCCCGGTGAAACAGGAGACGAAGATATCGAAATCGTCGTGATCCACGTCCCCGTCCCGATCCGCATCGCCGGTGCCGGGGAGAAAGACCAATCCGCCCATGCTAAACGTTGCCCATCCGCAATCGCTGAAACCGCCGACGAGCATAGCGCTCCCGCTACCCGGGTCGAGAACGTAAAGGGATGCACACCCCCACTCGTCTGTGGCGCCCGCGTAGAGTGTTTCCCCAATGAACGCAAGCCCCGCAGAAATTAGGACACCCTCCCCTAACGGCCCGACCTCAATCCCTCCTCCTGTTGCAACGTCAATGGTCCATAGGGACACGCCATCCGAACTCGCTACGCCCACGGCATACAGCGTACCGTCACTACTGAACGAAAGGCCGCCACCTCCGAAAAACCCAATCGGACCGATCGCGCTTCCTTCGCCGGTATCAGCATCGATTGTGATGAGCTGACAAGTGGTGTCGTCGTGCCCATAAAGAGTCCCGTCAAGCGCGAAGGCCAGTCCCGAGACATCGTCGAACCCAAACGGCCCGACGAAGGTCAACTCACCCGTCTCGGGGTCAACGATGACGAGCTGGTCTATGTCTTCACTGAAGGCCGCGTAGAGTGTCCCGTCCGGCCCGACAGCCAGGGCACCCTCACTAGGATTGAAGGGGAACGAGTGCATCAGCATAGCCTCGCCTGTGTCTATATTGATCTCGTACAGGCCCTCGGGTGCGAATCCCGAGCCCATCCCCACGAGCTCACCCGTTTGTACGCCACCCCAGCTAGTTGCGCCTAACAAGGTGGCGATCGTCAGAACCATGGTCATCAGTCTTCTCCTCGGTTATGCGTCATTGCGACAATCACTTGAAACGGCATACTGGCCACCGATGGCCCTACGGGCGCGCCGGCAGCGTGTAACCGTTCCACGCACGCGTGGTCTTGGTTCCGTTGAGCAGCGCCTGCTCGCGGGTCTTGTCCGCGGTGGTGATGCTGCTGTCGCGATTCTGATCGTGCAGCGTGTTGTCCGCCGGCGTATACGTGGCGGTGAGCACGTTGTCGATCCGAGTATAGTCGGCGGTGTCCACCGTCCGGTTCGCGTCGGCGTCACCGGGCAAAAACGCCAGGTCGAGCCGATCGTGGGGATCGGGCCTGATGGCGTTGCCGTCCAGATCCTCCACCCCGGCGATCAGCGTCGTCCAGTGTCCGGGGACGATCTGCTTGTTCAGCGTGATGGTGTACCTTTTGGGATTGCCCGAGTCCTTGACCACCGTGCTCACCGTGGGCAGAACATTGTTCACACACGCCGGGTCCGGGTCCGAGCAGGTGGAGGTGACTGTAAAGCAGCTCGTGTCCACCGCCCCGCCGCCGGGCTTTTGCACCTCCTCGTTGAAGGTCAGCACGATCTGTTTGATCCCTTGCTCGACGATCCCGGTGGCGGAATCAAAATCTTCGAGCCGATCGGTGAACCCTCGGGACGGAGACGTGGAGCAGAGAAACGGGGCTTGCAGGAACCACTCCGACGCGATCACATCCGTTTTGAAGAAGTCAAAGAGCGTCTGGGCCACGGCGGACTGGCCTCCCAGCGTCTCCGGGTCATCACACTCGACTACGTCCCCGTCCCGGCTGGGATGGGCCCCGTCGGCGCAGAACTCATGACACTCCCACGTCCCCCCGTTGGGGTCGGGAAGCGTCCCGTTGCCCCACAGGTATGGACCCCATTGAAAATAAGGATAAGGGTCTAGCGCCCCGAATTCCATCAGCTCCGGCGGGTTCTCGAAGATCTGCAGGCGCATCAGCTCCTGCACGGTGATTCCGTTCACGTAGGCATAGGGCTCGGGGTTGCCGGACCCGCACGGATCCGGCGGTTCGAGCCCGCCGTCGTGAAACTCGTTGGCCCACCCGCCGTAGATGCGGCTGCTGATGAATACCTGACGGAGATTCTTAAACTGCACGCGCATGTGCTTGAGCACGGTCTGGAACTTCTCCACCTCACCGTCGACGCCGAAGACCCAATTCGGGAACCGGCACCCGGTGGTGTCGGACGCCGGGCTGGGGTCGCCGCAGAGGTTGTAGGCGCAGCACCCGCCGGCGTCATCGTCGCACCCGCAATTCAGGTTCGGGGGGTTGCCAAAGCACTCGTCACCGAGGTCGCAATCGGGCCCCGGGTCGCCGCATCCGCATGCCCGAGGATCCTCGGTGCAGAAGCCCCAGGGCCTTGCCTCGACGAGCTTGACCCAGATGACCTGGATCTGCTCGGCGGTGACGACGATGCTGTCCGTCCCATGCCCCGGCTGTCGGCCGTCCGGGAGACGGTTGATCAAGATGTTCCCCCACGGGTTGTCCGGGTCCGTTTCGTTCACCACCTCCCACTCGCAGAACTGATTGTTGAGCTTGGCCCCGTTGACGAAGACCAGGTGGGGGTTCAGCCCGCCCAGATTGGGAGCGACCAGCGGTTCGATGTGATCTATCGTGAGCTCTTGGAACTCGTAGAACACGTTGGAAAAGCCGATGGACAGGACCCCGATGAGTCCGGTCCCGTCGCACGTGTTACCTCCGGTAGCGTCCCGGGGAACGATGAAACCGCCCTGAACCAATCCGGCGGCTTTGTGCCCGTCCGGGATGGTGTTCTGCTGGACGTCGGGCTCGCAGTGATCGTCAATGTACAGGCCCATGGCGTATTCGTCCTGGTAGCGATAGCCGGGGTCGGCCAGGTCGATCAACGGGACGAGCGGGTCGGTTTGGTTGACGTCATCTTGATAGTAAACGGCTCTCCCCTCGCAGACGTCCTCGTTTGTGGTGTCACAGACCGTGCAGTGCTGTTGGCAGGCCATCTGCCCCTGCGCTTCCTGCACCCCCGTGACCCACGTGTTGAGCGAGATGGCGACCACGACGATCCCTACCGGCCAGACGAGTTCCATTCTACCGTTTCGGCCGTGGTTTTCAATACTGGCTTTCTTGCTCACGATCTTCCTCCTCTTGCGTTAGCCTCCTGCTTATCGAATCCAATTCATCCCACTCCCAGCGGTAACGAACACGGATCGAGTTGGTATGGCGTAATCGGCGGACCTCGACAGGTAGCCCACTCGGCGACGTAGCATGCATGACTCCTCGCCTCCTCAGATGGAATGGTGCCCCGGTCGACCCCGGGGTGTGTGGCTTCATTATAACCACCACCCACTGTCCCATGGGCACCATTGTCCGAAAAAAGACCGGGATTGGGTATGAACTCCCCAGTGTCCGCCTGCGAGGCGCCGGGACCAATGCCTGAGCCGGCAGCTAGTGGCAGGGTGTGGTGACGCCCAGCCAAGTGGTGTCAGAGACGGAAGGGTAGGTGGGGGTCGTCTGCGGCGGACTGCTATTTCAATGGGCCGTTAGTCCAGGGCCTGTAGGACGATGGTAATCGTTCTGCGCTTACC
>JADFPW010000114.1 GCA_022562105.1 Planctomycetota bacterium | reverse complement strand
GGCCATTGATCAATCCTGCCTGAATGTAGAAAAGTGCCGTTTCATTCGCTGCTGCTACACCATGAGCCGTAATCCGGTAGCGTCGCTCGCGCAGATGCTGTCCCAGCACCGTTTTTTGGTGGTACTCACCGGTAAGAAACCCGGCCTCCTCGAGGCGGGCCATGAGTCGGTAGAAAGCGGGGCCGCTCTTGGCAACTCCCATCTCGGCGAGGCGTTCGCGAACCTCGCGGCCCGGGCGTTCCTTGGCCCCCAGGGCATCGAGGACGGCGAACTGCAAGTGTGTCAAACTTGGAACAGGCACGATCTTTCTCCTTTTCGACGATTGACCTGCGCTCATGTTAGGTGCTGTAAGGTCACGTGTCAAGGGGGTACGAGCGATAATCTTGCGCCATCGGCTCACCCATGGCCTGGAATACCAGACCATGCCACCCTCCATCCCTCGGCCCGTTGATCACTCGGCCGACTGGACCCTCGGCGTCTTCCGCGTTCCAACCCAGTGGAGGAACGTCGTCGGGCTGGTAGACTGATTCCCGTGACTCAATCGAGCAATGGGACAATCTACGACGTGGTCGTCGTCGGGGGCGGGCATGCCGGGGCGGAGGCGGCCTGGGCGGCGGCGGGCCTGGGTGCGCGCACCGCGATGGTGACCATGTCGGCCGAGGCGATCGGGCGGATGTCGTGCAATCCGGCCATCGGGGGGCTGGGGAAGGGGCATATCGTTCGGGAGGTCGATGCCCTGGGCGGGCTGATGGGGCAGGTCATCGATGCCACCGGGATCCAATTCCGCATGCTCAACAAGTCCAAAGGGCCGGCGGTCTGGGCGCCGAGGGCACAGGCGGATCGGCAAGCCTATGCGGAGGAGCTGCGCCGCCGACTGTCAGAAGTGGACAACCTGGAGATTATCGAGGGGGTGGTGCAGGAGGTCACAACCACGACCGACGGCAGAGGCCGGCGAGTCAACGGGGATCGACTCAAGGATGGTCGGCGAGTTACGGGGGTTCGACTCGAGGACGGTCGGCGTCTGCATGCGCGCGCCGTCATTCTGACGACCGGGACGTTCATGCGGGCCATCATGCACTGCGGGCAGGCCCAGTCCGAGGGCGGGCGGGTCGGCGAACCGTCGGCCACGGGGATCAGTGCTTGTCTGCTGGATCTGGGGTTGACGCTGGGGCGGCTCAAGACGGGCACGCCGCCGCGACTCGATCGCGACAGTCTGGACTACGATCAGCTCGACCCGCAACCCGGCGACGAGATCCCGACGCCGTTTTCGTTCATGACCGACACCATCGATCAGCCGCAGATCGAGTGCTGGATCACCTACACCAACGAGCGGACGCACAAGCTGATTCGGGACAACCTGCATTTGGCTCCGATGTACACGGGTCAGATCGAAGCGTCCGGGCCTCGCTATTGTCCGAGCATCGAGGACAAGGTGGTGCGCTTCGCCGACAAGCCGCGCCATCAGTTGTTCCTCGAGCCGGAAGGGTATGACAGCGATCGAATCTATTGCAACGGGATCAGCACGTCGCTGCCCAAGGAGGTGCAGCATGACCTGGTGCGGACCATCCCCGGCCTGGAGCGAGCGAAGATCATTCAGCCGGGCTATGCCGTCGAGTACGACTTCGTGCCTACGCACCAGACCAAGGTGACCCTGGAGACGAAGGCGGTGGCGGGTTTGTATCTGGCGGGTCAGCTCAACGGCACCAGCGGGTACGAGGAGGCGGCTGGCCAGGGCCTCATGGCAGGGATCAACGCGGCTCGCAAGCTGGCTGGGGGTGAGGATTTCGTCCTGCGCCGCGATCAGGCCTACATCGGGGTCATGCTGGACGATCTGGTCACGCGCCCTCCGACCGAGCCCTATCGAATGTTCACCTCCCGGGCCGAGCACCGCCTGCTCCTGCGATGCGACAATGCCGATCAACGCTTGACTCCGATCGGACGTGAGGTGGGTCTGGTGGATCAGCCTCGATGGCAGCGTTACGAGCGGAAGATGGCCCAGTTCGCGGATCTGCAAGCCCTGGCTGCTCGTGCCTCGACGAAAACCGGCCCGCCGGGGCGACTTGTTGACCGGCTCAAGCAACCCGGAGCGTCGGCGACCGACGTGGAAGCTGCTATCGGAGCGGATCGGTTTGGCGATTTCGATGAATCGGTCGTGCAGCAGCTCTTGATCGAGGGCAAGTACAGCGGCTATTTGGCTCGGCAGCAGCGACAGGTCGATCGGTTGGCGGAACTGGAGAGCCTTCGCGTGCCCGAGGGTTTCGACTTCGACGGCTTGTCCGGATTGCGCTTGGAGGCCCGGGAGAAGTTCGCCGCCCTGACGCCGCGCACCATCGGGCAGGCCAGCCGGATCGGCGGCATCAGCCCAGCCGACATCACCACGTTGTTGGTCTACCTCACCGCTCGGCAAGCGAAGTAGCACCGCCCGGGACGTGATCCGTTCGATCGGCCTGGCGGCTGTTTCCAGCCCTGAGCGTCTTCTCCCGAGTGTGGTCTATCGTCCCGCCACTGCAGGGGCGACACTGCCATCTGTGACGAAATTGGGCGGGATGGCCTATTTCTGTGCTGATATGGGAGTCTGAGATAGATATAACCGGATTTGACAGGTTGCCCCGTCGTGCAGTAGGCTGGAGTTAAACTGGGTTGACTAGGCTGACCGTGTGGGCTGGGACAAGCGGGCGGTGCTTCGTATGGTAGGGAATGGGGACGCTACCAAGGAGGTGTACACCACTGGCGATGTGGCCCGTATATGCAAAATCAGCCAGCAGACTGTCATTCGCTGCTTCGATCGCGGGGATCTCCAAGGTTTTCGTGTGCCGGGATCCCGGTTTCGTCGTATTCCGCGCAGGTCGCTCCTTCAATTCATGCGGAGACATGACATTCCGCTCGAACGGCTCGAGCCGGGTAAGAAGCGCATCCTGGTGGTGGACGACGATGAGGCGATCGTCGAGATGTTCACCGAATTGCTGGAACGGGACGGGCGATTCGAGGTTGGGACGGCGAGTTCCGGTTTCGACGCCGGTTTGATGTGTGACAAGTTCTCACCCTTGCTCATGTTGCTCGATTTCAAGCTACCGGACATCAACGGGAACATCGTTTGCCGAGGGATTCGTGCCAATCCCGAATTCGACCACATGAAGATCATCATTGTCAGCGGTGTGGCTGACCCCGAGGAGGTCGAGGAACTACTAGCCGCCGGGGCCGACGAGTTCATCAAGAAGCCGTTTCAGATCGACTTGGTGATTGATCGCATAGCGGCGCTGTTGTCGATGGAACGGCGTGTCGGGTCCGAGTTCGGGAGGTAGCGCCATGCCGGTCGTTCACCGGCGTAGCCTCGGGGCGACCCGGGTCATGCCCACTTCGGTTCAGCTGGATGTCTCATCTCGTTTGATACCGCACAAGCAGATCGAGCTGATGCTCGCCCCGCTGGACGCGCTTCCCTCCTTGCCGGCGGTTGCGGTCCGCTTGATCGAAACGACGGGCTCCACTGCGACCGATCTCGACTCGTTGGTCGAGTTGGTGGAGAGCGATTCTCATCTGTCGGCTGCCGTAGCAACCCTGGCCCGCCAGGGTGGCGTCCACGCCGGTGGGGAGCGTGTTGGTGTCCGAGAAGCGCTTCGATCGCTCGGTTCTCATAGGGTTCGAAACGCGATCCTGTCCGCGTATTTGTATCGGGTGCTATTGTCGATCGACGTGGACTCAGCCTCGACGTGGGATCGGGAGGCGTACTGGAAACACAGTGTCGCGGTGGCCTGGGCGGCGGAGCTCCTGGCCGATGCACTCGTCAGGCCGAGAGTTCCGGTAGACGCGTTCGTGGGCGGCCTGCTGCACGACATCGGCAAGCCGGCGCTGGCGGCGACGTTGCCCAAGAGCTACGCCCGTGTGCTCGATGCCGTCGGGCGTCAGGGGGTGTGCATTCTCGACGCGGAGCAGGCGACGCTCGGACTTGACCACACCGTAGCGGGCAGGCGTCTGGCCGTGCTCTGGAAACTGCCACGCCGCGTCGTGGAATCGATCTGGCTCCACCACCAGCTCCCGGATGATCTGCCGGAGTCGCTCGAATCTCCGTTGACGGTGCGAATCGTGCATCTGGCGGATCGGCTCGTGGGCCAAGAAGGCATCGGATGCTCCGGGTATGCCCAGCCGGTGTCCGTTGACGGCCCAGCCGATTGGCTGGGGATCGAACCCGCGGTCCTGGAGGGCATTCGCCGCATGTTGCCCAGCCGGATTGAACAGGCTCTCCAATGGATGACGGTGGTGGATCCACACGTCGCCGCGTCTTCGTCTCCGGCGACGTCGGTGGACAGTAGCGAGTTGCTTCGCTCGACTACGCTGCTGGTTGAGGCCAATCGCGGCCTGCAAGCGGGACATGCCCGACGGGTCCGCGAACAGGCCCTGGGCATGGTGGCCACGATGGCGGCTGGGGCTGCCCATGAGCTCAATAATCCGCTGGCGGTAATCTCAGGCCGAGCCCAACTTCTTCTGATGGATTCGACGATTCCCCCCGACCGCCGAAAATCCCTGGAAGCCATTCATGCACACTGCGACAAATGCAGCCAGATCGTCAACGACCTGATGGATTTTGCCAAGCCACCACCGCCACAGCCATCCGTGGTCCGGGTGGCCGATGTGGTGCAGTCCTTGCGCAGCAGGTTCCTGGCTGATGCGTCGCTAAGCCCCGATCAAATCGCTGTCGAATTGCACGATGCGTCGGCCACCATCTTCGCTGATGCTGCCCAGGTGGGTGACGCCCTGCAGGCCATCCTGATTAACGCCCTGGAGGCGGTGGAACCGGGCAAAGCCCTCCAGATCACCATCAACTCCCGAACCGGAGGCTCCGATGACACCGTTGTTGTAGCTATCGAGGACAGCGGGTGCGGCATGTCGGCTGAGGTGTTGGCCCATGCACTGGATCCGTTTTTCTCGTACCGCTCGGCCGGCCGCGGCCGGGGATTGGGCCTGTCGCGGGCCTATCGGTTGATAGAGGCCAATGGCGGCGATTTGTCGCTGGAATCGCGACCGGGCCAGGGCACTCGGGTGGAAATCCGGTTGCCCGTCCGAAGGCGGGTCGCCGACGCCGACTGATGTTCGTGGGCTCGTCGGAGCGACGGGGGACATGCGATCGAGGCATGGGTGCAGTGTGTCGCTTTGCTCGGGTCGGACGTTTCGCGGTGAGCGGGTTCGGCTGAATACTTGGGCATTGGCATCGGGGCGTAGCTAAGGTGAACGATCGCGCGATCGCAAACAACTCCATCGAGCGTCCGGGGATCCTGCTGGTGGAAAATGATGCGGGCACGCTGGAGATGCTGGTGGAGGCGATTGTGCGTCGCTTCGACGCGAATATCACCTGTGCCTCTTGTGCCGAAGATGCCCTTGCTGCGGATGAGCCGGCTCCGCACGATCTGGTAGTAGCCAGTGTGAACCTGCCGGGCATGCACGGGCTCGAGCTGCTGGATCGGCTCATGCAGCGTCGCCGTCGCCCGGTGATTCTCTTGACCCTTCGTCCCACGTCTGAGCAGGCCATCGAGGCGTTGCGTCTTCGGGCGGCCGATCTGTTAGTCAAACCGTTCGACCTTCGCGCTCTGCTGCAGCGCATGGAGCAGGAGTTGAGGGAGTACCAACAGGCACGTCGACACTGGCGACGATCTCAGCGAGTGCGCCGGCTGGTGCGCGGAGCCCTGCGCGAGCGTCGGGCCCTGCGCGAGCGGTTGGATTTCGTCTGCCGCGATCTGGTCGGTGCCCACCAACGATTGCTCAATCATATGTTGGCCGGCCCCGACCGTCACGACGGGTGACCGGCGGGCGCCGCTTGGTGAGCTGCGGACTTCACAACGAATTGCACCCAGGCTAGTCTCGCCATTTGGACGATCCCATTCCAGGGCACGCCTTGACGCCCTGCAAGGTAGATTCAGATGCAAGTCGTTGTTCAGGTCGCCCCGCTACGCGAGCCCGGTTCGCGGGTGAGATCGCCGGTTCGCCTCACGCCTGCTGCGTTTTCGGGGCGTTGATTTCCTCCATGGCAAGCATGGCGGCCCGTTGCTCGGCTTCCTTTTTGCTTGATCCCCAAGCGCTCGGGAACCGTTGGCCGTTGATGCTGACGCATACCTCGAAGCACTTGTTGTGGTCGGGGCCCTGCTCGTCGAGGGTATCGTATTGTGGCGTGGCGGCCAGGAACTGTTGGGCGTACTGCTGAAGGTGCGACTTGAAGTTGTGCTGATTATCGGAGTCTGCGGCGGCATCGATGAATCGATCGACATGGGGTAGCACGAACCGCCGGGCGGCCTCAAAACCGCCGTCCAGGTAGATGGCGGCGATGATGGATTCGAAGGCGGCCGCCTTGAGGGACAGGGGGATGCGCTTTCGATCCGAGATTCCCTTGCCCAGGAATAGCAGATCGGACAAGCCGATGGACGCCGCGATTTCGGCGCATATCTTGCGCGACACGACCACCGATTTGATCATGGTCATCTCGCCCTCGAGCTGGTTGGGGTAGCGTCGGTAGAGTTCGTCGCAGACGATCAGGCCCAGGACCGAATCCCCGAGAAACTCCTGGCGCTCGTTGGAGACCAAGCGGTTGTCGGCGATGGAGGCATGGGTCAGGGCGACGCTGAGCAGGCGCTCATCGTCGAAGCGATAGTCAATGACTTCCTGGGCGCGCTTGATCGCGTCGTCTTGGGACAACATTATCGGCCTCACGAGCCGATGGCGGAGGCCGCAGCGGACTACGGTCCACGGGCGGCGTTCGTCATGGGCCTGCGATGGTTCCGTTCCACGGGCTGTCAGGCCGACCGGCCGGGGCCTCGAGGAACCTCCCCAGTTTATACCATGGGTCGGCTCCCAATTCAACTGCCGCCGGTGTAGCGATTCCGGCCCAGCCTGACAACGCTGCGGCGGTGTCCTTGGCGTGTGGGGATCGGATCGGCGACGCGACGGGTCTACAGAAACGAATCGGGACTGAGTGGTTGCGGTCCGGGAATCCCCAGCTTCGGGTAGTTGCGTTCCCTGGGAGGCGACAGAATCGACCTCCGGATCGCGTCAATTAGGCGGTCGGGGTGATCGTTTAGTCATGCGATCGACGCCCGTCGAATTGACCCTGTCGCACGGAAATGCTAAACTCGCTCATGATGAAAGAAGCACTGAGCGTCTCCGTCGTAGTGCCAACGTATCGCGAAGCGCCCAACATCCAGCCGCTGACCGAACGACTCTTCGCCGCCCTGGAAGCAGCCGGCTTGCAGGGTGAGCTCATCGTCGTAGACGACAACTCGCAAGACGGGTCCGCGGAGAAGGTGGAGGAGCTGTCGAAGCGCTATCCGGTTCGCATCATTGTCCGGACTACGCAGCGCGGCTTGAGTTCAGCCGTGCTGGCGGGATTCGCCGATGCACGAAACGACATCATGATCTGCATGGACGCCGACTTGCAACACCCGCCGGAAGCGGTCCCGTCCATGGTAGCCATCCTGTCCGAGGATCAGGCGGACTTCGTGCTCGGCTCTCGATACGTCGATCAGGGGGCGATTGTGGGGGACTGGTCGTTGATGCGTCGGGTGAATGCATTTGGTGCTCGCCTGTTGGCCCGACCGTTGACCAACCTGCGCGATCCGATGTCCGGGTTCTTCGGCATTCATCGAGCGACCTTCGAGAACGCCGCCCGCTTGGATCCCATCGGTTACAAGATCGGCCTGGAGATGCTGGTCAAGGGGCGTTGTCGTCGCTCGAAGGAGATCCCGATCGAGTTCGCCCAGCGCACGGCTGGGGAAAGCAAGCTCAGCTTGAGCGAGCAGCTGCGTTACCTTCGACACCTGATCCGCTTGTATCGCTTCCGCTTGACGGATCGCCGGGGCAACGGCCGCTCTTAGCTGATCGTTGAACAAGTAGGGCCCGTTGCAACGCGGTTGGGCGCCCCCGGAGGCCGGTGTCCGACCCCATGAATCGCTCGCGCGTTGGGCGACGGACGGCTAGCGCTCCGTCAGCTTTGCTTTGAGGAGTTGAATCTGACATCCTTTTCGTTGGTCTGGGTGACCCACCTCTGTAGAGGTGGGGGACGCGAATCCAGCGTGCATTCGTCTCCCCCACGGCTGAAGCCATGGGCCACCCCACCCGTCAGGTGACCGCTGACGGAGCCCTTGCCTACACTGTCTATCACAAGCCCGGGGGGTCTCTACTCACCTGGACGAACCCGGCCCGATTTGAATGCATGCTGCAGGGTAGCGATTGCGGATCACACAGCTAGATGAATATATATACATGTATATATTTGTATACTACCCGGCGGCGGGAGCGCGTGTGAAACGATGATGTGCGGGCGTATCAAAGGGCCTTCGCTCAGTTACCCGGGCCGGTGGAGGTGCTCAGGAGATCCGCTTGCGAATCTGTACGCTGAGCTGATCGACGACAAGCACGATGGCCATGGTGAACAGGACCATGGTGCAGACCCGCGGGTAGTTGAATTGACTCCTGTACACTTCGATGTAGAAGCCAATACCCGCACACCCGACCAGGCCTAGAACCGCAGACTCGCGTATGTTCATTTCGAATCGGTACAGGGTCAGTGAGACAATCTGTGGCGCTACCTGAGGCCAAACCGCAAAGCGGACTTTCTGCGACCAGTTCGCTCCGGCGCTGTCCATGGCTTCCCATACCCCTTCGAAGGCCGTCTCGCATTCGTCGGCGAACAGTTTGGCCAGGTTGCCGATCGTATGAATGGCGATGGCCAGTACTCCCGGAAACGGCCCCAATCCAACCGCACCGACGAAGATCAACGCCAGGAGGAGTATGGGGATTGACCGCATGATGGCCAGCAGGCTCTTGAGCGGATGATGAACCCACTCCGGTGTAAGGTTGTTCGCCGCAAGCAGACCGAGCAGGACGGCAAATACCGCTCCGATTCCTGTGCCGAGCAGTGCGATCTGCAGGGTCAACAGCCCTGATTCCAAACCGATCGCCAGAATTTCGCCGGTGGTGTCCGGGGGCGTCATGTGGTTTACGAATCGGGCGATCGCCGGTGCGCCAGACGCCAGACCGCTGAGAGAGAACTCTGTCCCGCGCCAGGACCACACCAAGGCGAGGGCAACGACTGCCAGACCGCTCAGCCTAAGCGCCCACCAGCGCAATCGGCTCGTCTGTTGGGGAATCTCCGCGATGGAGCGGGACGGGACTGTAGCCATGATAGATCTCCTCGAGCCGGTCGTCGGTGAGCTTTGAAGGCAGGTCGTCGAAGACGACCGTTCCGTCGCGGAGCCCGACCACTCGATTGCCGAATTTTTTGGCAAGGGCGGGCTGATGAAGGATGAGAATCAACGTGGCATCGTGGTGTTGGGTCACCTCCCGCAACAACGACAGAACCTCCGCCCCGAGGACCGGGTCGAGGCTGCTGACCGGTTCATCGGCGAGGATGACCTCGGGCTGCTGAGCCACGACGCGGGCGATGGCCACCCGCTGCTGCTGCCCTCCCGAGAGCGTGTCCGCCCGCTGGTGGACTTGCTCCTGGAGACCGACCTCGCAAATGGCTCGCCAGGCGATTTGCTGATCCTCCGAGGTGAAGTGGCCGAGTAGCGATGCCCATCTGCCGGTTGATCCCAGGCGTCCGCACAGTACGTTCTGGAGGACGGTGAGCCGGGGTACCAAGTGAAATTGCTGAAAGACCAAACCGATTCGCCGCTGAACACGACGGCGCGTCGCCCGGTCGCATGTGGACCAATTCAGGCCGAGCACCTCGACCTTTCCGCGAGTCGGACGTACGTACCCCTTGATCGTTCGCAGCAGCGTAGTCTTGCCGGCGCCTGACGGGCCGATGATGCTGATTTGTTCCCCGCGATCGACGCGGAGCTGCTCCATGCGCAGGACCACGTGTCGTCCGTACTTGACCTCCAGATGCTCGACACGAATGACGGGAGCGGTGCGCTTGGTCATGGCTACTTCCCGGCGTCGGACATGAGCTTCTCGGGATGCTTGATGAATCCATACCGGGCTGCGATCGATGCCACCAAGGAAAAGTCGGACATCTTGGCTTCGACGAAGCCGCGCACACCATAGAGCTTGTCGAGAATCTGCTTGTCCTCGTCCTTCGACATGTCGAGGCGGGCCAGGGATTGTTTGAGTTTGCGTTGAATGTCCTCGGAGAGCCCAGGACGACACATGACCAGGTGTGAGGGGCTTTCAACCGACTGGGCGATGGAGATGACCTGATCGCGTTCCTCGGGGCGCAACAACAGATAGGCGTATTGGCTCACGCCGGCCGCATCGACAAAGCCGTTGAACACGGCGCGCATCGCCTGCTCGTCGCCGCCGGCGAAGTAGACCCGGGAGAAGAATCCTCCATCGGGCCGTGCCACGCCGTCGATCAATGACTTGCGCTCGAAGATGTCGCGCGGCAGCAGATACCCGGACATATCCACCGGGTCGGCGAAGGCCATCGTCTTGCCCGCCAGATCTTCTGGCTTGGTAAACCCGGAGTCGCGGCGCACCCAGATGTTCGAGTGATAGGTCGGCTTGCCCTCCTGGTAGACCTCGAGCAGCAGAGGCAGGGCTCCAATCTGTTCATGGGCCATCATGAACGCCAGGGGATCCACAAACGCGACGTCGGTGTGTCCGTTTCGCATCGACTCCACGCTCGATCCGTAGTCCAGGGTCACGAAGCCCTTGACCGGCACCCCGATTTGGTGCTCCAGATACGCGACCACCGGTCTGATGTCCTCGATAACCTGCTGGGGGTTGGCGTACGAAATGAAGGCGATCTTCAGCGGCTCGGCGGTCGGATCGAACGGCTCGTCCACCGCCTGGTCGGGTGCGGAGCCACCGGACGCCGGCGATTGCCCAGCAAAGCCGACAAGGCACACGACGAAACAGACGGCCATTTGGCGTGCCCACAAGACGCTGCATCTCATTTCAGATTCTCCACATTGGCTGCGTACAGACGCCGATACGCTTCGACGCTGGCCGCGACCCGATCCTCATCGTCGGCTTGATTCGCTTCATAGGCCTCGTCCATCAGCTCGGCCAAGGCGTCCATGATCGGCAGGTGAGCGTAGTCCTGCAGCTCCCATTTATGATTGCGAATCTCCAACGCAATCGTTTGAAACGTTGCGTTCATCAATTCCGGCTTGTTCTTCTCGGCCAGGAATTCAACGGCGGATAGGAAGAAGGAGAACTCCTCCATCTCGGCGTCCAAGTAGTAGACGGAATCTTCATAGGCGTCGATTCCATCACCCACCGTTTGGACATAAGCGGTCAGGTCACTCAAGTCGCGCTCAGTCAGCCCAAGCCCAAAGGTGGTGTTGAACCACTCGTTGACCGCGCGGAGCGTAGGCTGACTCCCGTCGTGGAAATACGGCGCCGTATAGGTGCTGCTGAGCAGCGTGGGTGTGTCCATGGCCCGATCCATCGAATACGGCTCATGTCCCCTGACTGTCCCCAGATCGTGTCGCTGATGGTCAACAAAGTTCGCCGAGGGCACGTGGCAGGTAGCGCAGCTTCTGTCGGCCATCTGGGGGAACGGGCGACGAAAGATCACCTCGCCTCGCCTGGCTGCCTCGGACGCCGATGCCGCCAGCGTGCCGTCCGGGTTCAGGTGCGGATTGGGCAGAAAGTCGAACTCGTTCATGTAGGCAATGAGCCCGTCAAGAAGCATGGGGTCGGGTTCGGGACCGTTGAACTCATTGACGATAACGTTGCGGACGAACTCTCGCAGCGACGAGAACCGACCATTACGACCATAGGGCGCAGTGAAGCGGATCCCCCGAAGGTCTGGGATGTCCAGCGGATCGAAATGCCCATTGTTCGCGTGCCCGGCAAAGAAACTGTTGCTTACGTCCATGCCGCCGGACCGGCTGGAGATACCGGGGACCACGAAGTTGGGATTGGTGACGCCCTTGTTGTGGCAGGTATTGCACGACATCGCCAGCGAGCGGGCGGGCTCACCAAAAATGTATGCGCTGTCGAACGCCATGTCTCCCAGGGCAATGAGCGGGGTCTGGCTCTCG
>JADFPW010000113.1 GCA_022562105.1 Planctomycetota bacterium | reverse complement strand
GTACGTTCTAGGCGGGGTCGACATTTCGTACCTGGACGACGATGCCTTATCGGACATTCGAGGCCAGCGCATCGGGTTCGTATTTCAGAGTTTCAATCTCATCCAGCAACTCACCGTGGCGGAAAACGTGGAGATACCCCTGTTCTACCAATCCGTGCCAGCGGACGAGCGGCGGGAACGATCTCGCGAGGTCATCGAACTCCTGGGACTTACCGATCGAGCGCATCACCGTCCCATGGAGTTGTCCGGCGGTCAGCAACAGCGAGTCGCCATCGCTCGGGCACTGATGAATGACCCGCTGATAATCCTGGCCGATGAACCCACCGGCAACCTCGATTCGGCTACCGGCGAGATGGTCATTTCCATTTTTAGACGTCTGCGGGATGAGGGCCGCACCATCGTCATTGTCACCCACGAACGAGGCATAGCCGAGCAGTGCGATCGAATCATCACCCTCCGCGACGGCCGAATCATCAGCAATGAGCGCCAAACCCCGGCGCGACAAGCCGAATCCCTGACCGGGGGATGAGCCGAGATTCCCCAACCGCCCACTCTTAGGCCGGCGCACGCACCACGAGCCGGTCACGATCTAAGTAGGCGATCATTCATCGGCGGGCACTCCCAAAGAGACTCGGCCGGTCACCGTCGGTTCCGCCTAGAAGCGAGCGACGGGAACTTGAGCTTCGGCGGCTGGGGGTGGTACACTCGTGCTCGGCAAGCTCGGCGGTGGAGCCGGGCGACGGTCAAATCGGAAGTGTCGGTTCGAACTAGGAGACAATGCCATGGCAAGTGAATCCGCATCTGAAGAGCCCGTGGGCGGCGGTACAGGTGATCAAGAGCAAGAGCCCGGACGCAAGGACAAAGATGCCCGCCCCGGCAGGTTCGATAGCAGGTTTCTCGGTTCCTTGATGACCGCAGGCGCGCTGCTCGTCGTCGCTATTGTGGGCGCTTGGATCAACTTGACGATCGCCAGTGCCTAGCTGACCTCTGATCAGTTTGCAATCTACGCCAACCGCGAAACCGCAGTGAATTCGCTGCGGGCAGAGGTATTCCGTGTACTGGCCCAAAGTGTGATAACGGAAGTCGAGGACCCAGAATTCAGGAAGGTCGCCCTCCTGGCTGCATTCCATGGCAACTTCAGCCAGTTTATGGACACGCGACCCGTGTTTGAAGCCACCCTGAAGGAGGTACTTGGTCCAGCTGCGCGGCATGAGCTCAGGCGCTTCGCTCAGCGCGTTGCCCGCCGTCAAGCAGACGAGATTGTAGCTCACGGGGGAGTGAGGGACCGACACACGATGCACTGGCAGCCTGGCTCGGACAACGAAAGGTGTGTGTTTAAGCTACGCGGTCACGAGCTGCACGTTCTGATCGAAGCGGTCAGAGACAAAGGCGACGACGGCAAAAAGCGTCCTCCAGGTGATGTCGCGAATACCGTGGACGTCGTGTTAGATGTTGACGGCGAGGAGCCGAGTTTTTCCATCTCGTATCTCGATGCACCCTACATCGACAACATCTTCTTGGTCCATCCGGAAAACAAGATACACCGGATTGCACTACTCCTCTTGGACATAACCGAGACGGGTGACGGCGGCTACGACGTCACGCTCGAAGCCATGCACTTTCCAGAGAACAGTATTCTACCGGAGGATACGCCATCAGCCCAAGAGATCCAGAAAGCCGTTAACGAGTCAGGTTCTCACGAGTCCAAAGAACATCATGACGCAGAGTCCAGCTAACAATCCCGGGTTTCCTAGTAGCCGTAATCTAGGCGACCATCATATTGCCCGCCCTTCGTGGGTAAAGCCCATCTCGGCTGATTCTTTCGGTGCGAGTGGATGCCACGAGATGGGGTCGGACCACGATTGGCAAAGAAACGGGTCGGGGCGTGGCTCGGCGAGGATGGCAAAGAGCCCATCGTCCCGCAGGGTCGTGTGGTCGTTGAGGGCTTCGTAACCCAGGGCGCTGCCGAAGATCCGCTGGCGGAGCAGCCTCTTGAGGTCATGGGTGGTCGTGGCCGGGTCGCGGGGGTCGGCGATGCACTCCGCCGGATCCGCGGGCAGACCCAACTGGCGATCTGCCTCCCGAAGCAGCAATTCCCCGGCGTCGGAGGTCAGCCGACCGCCGTCAAAATTGGCGGTGTTTGTCTGCCGACCAAGCCTGGAAAACGAAGACGATTGGCGGTTACACTCTGTCACGGACCGGCCTCCTGGCCTTGGATGATCGAGTCCTCCAAAACCCTATCATACAAGGTGGAGAAGGCCGTCTCTATGCGCAAACACCTCCCACTCGCGAATTATCCGGGCTAGTCAGGCGCGGTCGGTTTATCATTGTCCGGAGCCGCCGCGTCATCGGCTTCGTCCAACGGCTCGTCGTCCACATAGCCAAGATCCCGAAGCTGTTTCCGATACTCCTCGGAATCGCCCGCCGGAACGATTCGGCTGGCCTGGAACTCCAGCCACTTCTTCGTGTCGTGCGACGCTACGGTGGAAATCGGGTATCGTGCAAGCCATTCGGGCTCGATGATTCTGGTGAGCGGCTGGCCGAGCATGTCTTTGCCGACGGGAATGTTGAGAAGGACCAACAGCGTAGGCGTAATGTCGTACACGTCGCCCACCATCCCTAGATCACCACGCGTCAGATTGTCGAACGGCTTGTCGAGCTTCGTCTGAGCGATCCCAGGGCCGGCCGCGATAAAAATGCCGGCCGGCGCATCGGGATGATCGCCCGACTTGAGGTATTTCAACTCATCTTCGGGATTAAAGGTATTGTCCACGTTGTGTTCATGCATCCCGTGGTCGGAGATCACAATCACCGTCGTGTCCGGCCCGGCAGCCGACATCAAATCACCGATCACCCGGTCGGCGTAGACGTAGTATTTGCGGATGATGTCGCCGAAGTTTTCGATCTGCTCCGCGCTGGGCCGGTCAACATATTTGTCCGGCCTCATGTATCGCCAGAATCGATGGGCCACGGTATCGGTCCCGCCAATGTACATGGCCGTCAGATCAAAATCCCCCTCGCCGACGATCTTCCGGGCGATCATTGCATAGGTCGAATCGGCGCGGAATGAGAAGTCGGACGCCTTCCAGAACTTCGTCTCGGCCGGCCCCAATGGATGCGGGAATGTGCCGAACATTTCATCCCGGAGGGCGGCGAGTTCGGCATCGCTCCGGTCCAGGAACTTGAGTACTTCGGCGGTGCGGCTCATCGGGTAGACTTGGCCAGGGACGTCCCTCTCGAGACGCGGCTTGTGGATCCCGTCGCCCTTTTGGACCTCTTCCCGGCTGCTGGTGTTGGCCTGGGCGACCATGACGCCGTTGATTTCCTCAGCCGGGTACGTCATGAACCATCCGATCGTGTTCACCCGCCGTCCATAGTCCGAAAGGATATTCCAGAAGGCCTTGGTTTTGCGATCGGTGCTGTTGTAGAGGCGTCTGCCGTCCTTGGCTTGCCGGTCTCGCACCTGGAACTTCAAGATCCCGTGCGACTCACGATCCTTGCCCGTGGCCACCGACGTCCAGATCGCCGGCGACAGGGTGGGCTCGAATGTCTCCAGAAGCCCGAACGAGCCGCTTTCCATAAGCCGCCGCATGTGGGGCAAACGACCCTCCTGGGCCATCGGAAGAACCAGATCCCACTCCAGGCCGTCCACGGCCAACAGAAGGATGCGCACGTCCGTCCTCGGCGTCTTCGGCGCTTTGCTGCATCCCGGAGCCAGCAGCCCCACCAACAGGAGAGAAACCAGCGATGTGCTCCGTCGTAGTGTAGCGAACATAAGACTTGACCTGCCACGGGCCGTTGCCCGCCATGTGTCTACCGAACCACGATCAGGAACGCCGACTATCCGCTCCGTTGGACTAGTCGCCCGGGCGGGGCGTCCGATCCGGAGGCGTCGATCGAGGCTCGTCGCTTGGAACTCTTCTTCGAACCCTCTTTGGTACGCTTCTTGGATCTCTTCTTGGAGTTTTTCGGGGAACTCTTCTGCTTCGTCTTCGCCCCTGACGGGGTCAAGCTCAACTGCTTCTTGAGTTCTGCTCGATCCAGGTAGGGCATCTCACTGCGCCTCAGCGGTCGCTCCAGCACGGGGTTCTGCACGCTGTTCGAGAGCTTGAAATCCTCGCCAAAATGGTATTTCATCAGGTTGATCGCGGTGTGGGCTGGAGGCTTCAAGGGATACTCGATCGGCCTGTGCTGTTCGCGTTTCCGTTTCAATTGGAGAGCGAACCGTTCCGTCTTCGAGAAGTGATTCGTGAATCGCAGTCCGTTACCGATGCGCGCTCCGCCCACTCCGATCAGAAGCACGATACAAATCACAGGTAGCACGTGAACCGGAAGACGACGCCCATACCGCCGAACGGCGACCACGACCAAGGCGAGGACCGCCGTCAGGACTGGCAAGAAGATCCACCACTCCATGCCCGCCACTTCCCCGAGGTGAGGTCTCGGTGCAATGAGCATGGCCCGCCGGGCAAACGGGTTTTCCACCGCCGGCTGGAATGTTACGGTCAGCGCCAGAGCGCCCGCCAAGCCCAGCAGAATCGTGGCCACAACTCCTCGGCCGAGCCGATCCAGCCGAAACAGGAATCGGGCTGCCAAGATGGCGGCAAATGGATACGAAGGAATCACGTACCAGGGAAACCGACGGGCCACGATGCAGAAAAAGAGCACGTTCACCAGCCCGGTCAAGACGATGATCTTGAGATAGTCGGTGGTTCGCCGGCTGGCCCGATGGCGCCAAACGCCCACCAGTGCGAGCGGGACAAAGAGAATGTAAGGGAACCCTCCGAAGAGCAGAATGCGCCCGTAGTACCTGGCGTTGCTGATCGTATTCATCCAGATGCCCGTGGACCTGCCCCGGCGGCCGCCCTGCCAGGACTCTCCCGAGGCTTGATCGGCCATCAACGTCAGCACGTTCAGGACATTCTGCAGCCCGAGATCGTAGACCTGGTAAACGTGCCAAATGACTCCAAACGGCCCCATACAGAGGAGGGTAAGCCCCCAACGCTTGACGTGCGCCCAATACTTGGGTGTCGTGGCGAAGTAGATCGCCTCGATCATCACGGGCATGATGATGACCGGCAATTTGATCATCAACAGGGCGATCAGCCCGAGATGGTGCGGTATGAACGAACGGTTCTCGCGCAACGCCCGAACGAACGAGTAGGCCAGCCACACGAAGAGAAGCGTGATGATCGCGTCCAGCTCACCCGTTCGCGCTCCATGCAGGAATACGAACTGGAACGAGACCATCAGCAGCACGCCGGCCAGGAACGACTCCGCCGAGGTCATGAACTGTCGGGCCAATTTGTAGGTGAACAGCACCGCCAGCATGCCGCAGGTGGCCGACAGCAACCGCATGGTCCAATAGTTGTATCCACCGATGGAGATCATCACCGCCCGTGCCCAGGTTTGGATGGGCGAGTTCATGAACGTCTCGTAGACCCGCAGTTGGCCGACCCATTGCAGCGTCAACCAGTCTCCAGAACGAACCATGTTGTGGGCCGTGCGGTGGTAGAAACCCTCGTCCCCATTCACCAACCCATAGTTGCCCAGGTTGTAGAAGAACACGGGAAACGACAGGGCCAGCAGCACCGGTATCGGCCACCGAGCATGCCGCTTGAGCATAGGGAATCGGGGGGAAGCGCTAGTCATCGTCTGGATTCCTGCTCCCCTACCAGAGACGCACCGGCGGCGCCGTCGCCGGCCGAATCCTCGGATGCATCGTCGTCTTCCTCCTCATCGTCCCACCCGGCGTATCCGATATCCGCGAGCTGTCTTCGCGTCGCTTCGGGAATGTCAGACTCATTCAGGACGACTCGACCGCTGGAAATGTCGTTGCCGAGCTTCCGGCTGGCGCTGAGGTGACGATCGAGAATCGCTCGCAGGCGTGTTCGCTCGCCCGGCTCCGCGCTGGCCAGGTTCTGCTGTTGTTGGGGATCGGAACTCATATTGAAGAGCGACTCCTGTCCCGTCCCTTCGTTCCAGATCAGCTTCCACGGATGCAGGTACGCCGCCCAGATCCTGCTGCCGTCCAGGGTGAGCTCCGAAAAGACTGCCCGCGTGCCATCGGGTTCGGCGAACAGGTTCCTCCCCTGGAGTGCGGCGGGCGGGGTGATGCCGGCCTCGGCCAGGATCGTCGGAATGATGTCGATCGTACTCACCGGGTTCGAGAGCCGTCGGCCACCGCCTACCCGAGCGGGGTCGTACCAGATAAGGGGAACATGGATCGCCTGGACAAAAAGCGTCTTGCCATGGCCCCGGATCCCGTGCTCCCAGAACTCTTCCCCATGGTCCGAGGTGAACACCACGATCGTGTTGTCCGCTCGTCCGATCGTATCCAGATGACGCACCAGCGTGCCGAGTGTATGGTCGTTGTGGGCCACCTCCCCATGGTATAGCGACCGAGTCCTCGCCTGATCGTCCGGGCTAACATTGGCGTTGTTGATGATTCGCTGCGCCTGTCTTGAAGGCAAGTCCGCCGCCAGGCGTCCCTGATAGTTCGGGTCGCCGTACCGATCGAACTCCGCCGGCGGTGCATACGGCGTATGGGGATCGATGGCCAACGCGACAATGAAGAACGGGACGTCTCGCTCCAGGCCGTCGAGCCAGGCGATGATGGCTTCGTGCAGTTGTTCGGACTGAACCGTGTTCTCCGCGATCTTGACCCGACTCACTTCCCCGGGCTCGCCAAATTGCTCAAAGAAGTCAAACCCCGGCCGGAAACCGAAAACCTCTTCCGTGTTCCGATTGGTCGTGAAGTTGGCCGTCCGATAGCCGCGCTCGCGTAGCAGCTCCGTCATTCGCGGGACATCGGGCAACTGATCCAGGCGCTCGGCCGTCTTGTGAGCCGTTGGATAGAGACCCGTCAAAATCGACGCCATCGACGCCCGCGTCCACGACGACGGGGCAATCGCCTTCTCGAACAGCACGCCCTTGGCCGCCAGAGCGTCCAACGTCGGCGTCTCCACCGTGGCGTTGCCATAGCATCCCAGAGCGTCAGCCCGCAACGTGTCGGTCACGTACAGGAGGAAGTTAGGTCGGCGCCGAGCAGCGTCGGTACTCGCCCCGGCCTCCCCATCCCGAGAACACGCCGCCGCACCCAACAGAAGCAACGAACACGCCACCAGCGACACCGCCCGATAAACCCACCGGCGGTGCACATACCTATAGCCTGCCATGGATGCGGCCTGCATCATTGACGTCGTCCTCGCTTGTTGGGTGCTTCTCCCCGGCATCTAGCCCATGTGAAACACCCTATAGGCTACCCAACCTACGGGCATCGGTCAAATCGTCACCCAAGGTTGATCCTCGGACCGCGTTGGTCCGCCGAACCCCTGTGCCCGCTCCTTCTCGCCCCCCGATGAATGAGGCCGCCATCCCAATGCCTGGTCAAAACGCCCGGTAAGCTAGGCTGTGTTCGCAACGCAGACCGTAGCGCTGACCACGGATCCACCCCAAAGGCACGCCAGGAAGCCTCCCCATCTGCAGACCATGGATCGGCCCCAGCCGCACACCCCGGCGGCAAGCGTCGGGCTCGGCGCAAGCCCGAGGCTACCGCCGTACGATTCCCCCCGTAACCCGCCACGACAGCACGCCACGCATCGCTCGTCCTGGAATGGAGCACCGAACCACTGGTGCCTGCCCCGCGCCCTACGTCCGAAAACGAGACACCTCGATGCTTGCTTTTCTCGAACGAGCTCCTAAACTATTAGGTGATGCAACCCGATGGCAGATGGCATTGGGTTTCCCAGAAACGATCGGAGTGGCCGGTGCCGGGCAAGCGAAAGACAGCGCTAACCAAACTCGAGGGTGAAGTGATGCGCGCGGTGTGGGACGCCGAGCCGAACCCGGTGCGGGTCCGGGAGGTGATGGAGGCGTTGAACAAACGCCGACGCAAACCGCTGGCGTACAACACCGTGCAAACGATGCTCACCATCCTACGCACCAAGGGGATCGTGTCGTTGGCTAAGGGTGGTGGACGAGCCCATCTCTATCGAGCCCGGGTATCGCGTGAAGCCGCGTCGCGACACATGGTCAGCGAATTGGTGGACCGCCTGTTCAACGGGCGCGTTGAGCCGTTGTTGCAGCAGTTGATCGACGAAGCCGACATGGACCCGCATCAGCTGCAGGCCCTACGCGATTGGGTGGACGACAAGCTGCGCGATGCCGAGGAGGACCAAGAGTGAGCGCGATACTGCTCGAGCATTTGTCGCTGGCCTCGTTCGGCATCGGAGTCATCATTCTGTTGGCGTTGTGCGTTCGGCTGGCGACCGGAGACTCCGTGCTGCGTCATACTATTCTACGGCTCTTCCTTCCCGTACTTGCCCTAATTGTTCCCCTTCAAATCCTGGTGGTGGAACTGGTCCCGGAATCGATCCGGAGAGTGGATCCGGTGAATGTTACACCTGCTGTCATGGATTCGAACGGGTTCCCAGCCGCGACCCAACGGCAGGCCAATCGTCCGGTCAAGGTCCAGGCCACTAGTAGCCCAGCGAACTCGGGGCGTGCGACCAAGGGGTATCTACGGCGGAAATTCGAGCAAATCCCGCCGGCAACGTGGTTATCGCTGTACGCCGTCGGCGTTCTTGTTTCGTTTGGCGTTTTCGCGTTCCGGCTTTGGCGAGCCATTCGGGTCATGCGCCGATGCCGACCGGTGACCGATCGCGCCCTGAGAGAGTGTTTTGAGCGGTTGCAGGCTGCGTTCAAACTACGCGTTCGACTACTCGCTTCCGATTCGCTGACCGCACCGGCATGTTGGGGGTACTGGCAGCCGGCGGTCATTGTGCCTGCCCGATGCGCGGAGTCCCTGCCGGCCGAGCAGATGGGGTGTGCTCTGCGGCACGAATTGATTCACATTCAACGGCGCGACTCGGGTGTCGTGTTGCTTCAAATGCTGGTGTCGGCCGCCTTTTGGTTTCATCCATTGGTGTGGGTATTCGGTCGGGCGCTGAATCGCGACCGCGAACTCTCCTGCGATGCCCTGGTGGTGCGAGCCACGGGCAAACCGAAGACCTACGCGTTGACTCTATTGGAATACTGCAAACGCCGGTCGCAAACCGGAGCAACGCCGCGAATGGATGCGGCGCTCGCGGGATTCGGATCGGTGGTTACGCTGAAAAGGAGACTGGAGATGATTGGACGGGCTCATGTCATGTGGCAACGACGGTCGGTACGACTCCTCACGGCCGTGGTCGGATTGGGGATGATCTTGGCGATGATGGGGCACGCGGCCATGGCGGCGACTCTAGGGCCGCCGGCAATCTTCCACGCGCATGAGGCCGGCGAGCATGATTCGACGGGGATCAAATTTCATCTCCGAGTGAATCCGGATGGAACGACTCAACAGGCCGAGATTCACGCTCTGCCGCAAGGACGCGAGCCGGCCACCGTGCTCAGGAGTTACTCGATGATCCTCCCAGGAGACCCCGAAGGTGTGCAATTCGACGAGGGGTCGTGGCTCACGAGTCAGGAAACGATCGTATCGGCGTATGATGCACGCACGTGGGATAGCATTCTCGAGGCCGATGAAGTCGTGTTCAACCTCCCTGAGGGATCAAACCTGCGGGCCATACTTGAGGGCGAGTCGATCAGCCTCCAAATGGAGGGGGCCATGACGCGCATGGTGATTTCCGGTGGAGAGATTCGACTGGTCGATGCGACCGGTGTGGCACGTTCGGTGGCCAGCGCAGTAGACTCACATTCTGCAATGGAGGCAGATCTCCTCTTGGAGGTGTCGGTGGAGAACGACGAGATCGTCTTCCGCACGCGGGCCGAGGTCGACGGCGAGCCGATTCCCGTACGTGTGGTGCTCGATCTAACCACCGGCATTCCCGAGGACGAAGAACAGCCCCCGCACGGGGCGATTCGCTACTGGCTACGATCACCGCAAGGCGAGGATGACCCGATCCGGCTCAAGATGCAGTGGATCTACGATCTCTCCCGGTTGCAGGACGAAGTCGAGACCGAGCCTGAGCGCGAGCGTGCCTCACGAGCGAATCGGCTCATGGAGCAAGGCCGCCTCGTCGAAGCGCTTGCCAAACTCCAACGCACTTACATAACTCTGGCGGACCACTGGCCGGACGATCGCGCCGCAGCCGATTACCACGCTGCGCTGGGACGCTACAACAAGCAGCTCGAAGCGCTCACCCGCGCCCGACAAATGACGCCGGACAGCCCCAACACCCAGGCCGACTTGGTCGAGACCCTCTTGAGAGTTGGCCGGGTGAACGCGTTGCTGAGGGTTTACGAACAGGCCGGGCGGTCAGTCGCCGGTGACTCGGACGCCATGGCCGAGTACCTACGGGCGCGCATGCTCCAAGATCAGGCAAGCATATTGGAACAGGCAGGCGACTACACTAGAGCGATCCAGGCCTACCAGCGAGCCCTATTGTTGGGCATGCAAGGGCGCGTTGCGTCGCCTACTTCGCCCCGGCCGACTCGGCCGGGCCAAGCTAGCGATTGATCCCATCTGATCGATCAGGGGCGTAGGAACTCGGCCAGCAGACGGTGAAAGTGATGCGTGCCTTGCTCACGCGTGGGTGAGTATCGCCCTCGGTCGTAGAGTCGGGATCGGACACCCGATTGAACCAGCTCGACCACGGCTTCGTCTTCGCGTTCGACGCGATCGAGTTCCGCCCCGGCGCCTTGATCGAGCTTGGATTCGTCGAACACGTACGCCAGGAACGACACCCGAGTGCGATCCACGCCGAGCGGCTTGACCACGTTGATTGACAAGCCCCAGGGGTAGAAGTTCAGCATCAGGTTGGGAAATAGCCAGAAGTAGTACCCTGCCACCGCTTCACCATGCTCCGGCGAGGACTCCGGCAGGTCGAAAACCGCGTCGCCGCCTCGGCCGATGCCGACCTGAACGTTGCTGTAGCAAAACAGCTCCGTTCGGTACTCCCCGTAATCCAGCGATTCGCTCAAACCCGCATGCACGAACGGCAGATGAAAGCCCTCCAGGAAGTTCTCACAGTACAACGCCCAATTGGCTGCCACGAGGTAGTCGCGCGAACGTGACGCATCGTATCGCAACCCATCGAGCGGCATCCACTCCATGCGCTGCCGCACCGGGCCGATCCACTCATCGAACGTCACCGCCGGCCCCAGACTTACGAACAGAAACGGGCCCCACTGTTGGAGCTGCAGGTGCGGTAGATTGTCGGCCTCGGTGGGAAAGTTCTGAGTGGCCTCGAACTCCGGCATGCTCTTGAACGACCCGTCGAGGGCGAACTGCCGACCGTGGTAGCGACACCGCAGACCCGACTCGACCCCTGCCTGCTCGCAGACGATCATCCCCCGATGGGTGCATACGTTGGATAAACAGTGCAGTTTGTCAGCCCGATCGCGGACCAGGAGCAGCCGCTCATCCAGACATCCTTCCAGCATGGTGAACGGATGCACCTGCCCCGGCACGCGAACGTCGTCCGCATGGCCCACGAGTTGCCAGCTCCGCGCAAAGATCCGCTCCCGAGCCGCTTGGTACATGTCGGCGTCGGTGTACACCCGTGCCGGCGGAGTCGAAGCCCGCGCAATGTCCGCATCGATCTCGAAGCAAGACTCACCCACCGCGTCCACTCCCTGGTGCTATCATCGCTCTTGCCAATGGACCGACGGATAGAGTGGAACGCCACCACCTTCGGAGTAGTACGCAAATGGTCTTCCTGATACCGAGTCGATCAAAGCGAGTATCGCTCCGGGCCGACTGGTAGAAGATCCATACATGTGCCCAGGAATGCGCAGAATGAGGCAAGTACCGTTCCTGGCTGCGGTGACTGCTCCCATCGGCTGGAGGACTTCGGTTAATTCCTCCCATTGCGCTGGGAGCTCGCTCGGGAGGTGGTCAAGCAAAAGCCTCAATCCTACATCCTCATCAAGAGTCACTGTGCCGCCGGACAGATGAACACGGTCTCGAAGCAACTCGATGACATCAATCGATTCTGCCTCCTTTAGGGCATCCAAGCAATCCTCCCTCGTTGGATAGGGTCCAAT
>JADFPW010000112.1 GCA_022562105.1 Planctomycetota bacterium | reverse complement strand
CCTTCATCCTTCATCCTTCATCCTTCATCCTTCATCCTTCATCCTTCATCCTTCATCCTTCATCCTTCATCCTTCATCCTTCCGTCCTTCATTCCTCGTCGCTGTTCAGCTCGTCGTACAGCCAGGCCCGGGCGCAGGCCCATTCGCGTTTGACCGTCATGGGTGAGATCCCCAAGGCCTGGGCGGTATCTTCGATCGTCAGGCCGGCGAAGAACCGTAGCATGACGATCTGGCTCATGCGCTCGTCCTGCTTTTCCATGCGACAAAGGGCCTCGTCGAGGACCACGTAATCGAGGAGTTTTTCGTCGGCCTCCACCGCGACGTCATCGAGTGGAACCCGCTGTCGTCCGCCGCCGTGCTTGATCCGGCCGCGCCGACGGGCACGTTCCACCAATATCCGCCGCATGGCCGACGCGGCTGCTCCGAAGAAATGTCGTCGGTTTTCCCAGTCCACCTGCCCGTCTCCGACAAGGCGAAGATAGGCTTCGTGGACCAGGGCTGTCGGTTGAAGTGTCTGACCCGGAGCCTCCAGGGCCATTCGGGCAGAAGCCAACCGTCGCAACTCATCGTAGACCAACGGCAGGAGCGTATCCGAGGCATGGGGATCACCGTCGCTGATAGCCTCCAGGATGCGTGTAACTTCGCCTGGATTCGATCGCGACATGAGGGTGGTCAATCGCTTACGAATCCGGGAAGGCCAGGTAGGGCGCTATGCGGGCGGCCGTCTTCGGGCCGATGCCGTGGACGCCCTGAAGGTCGGCTGGGCGGCGGAACAGTCTATCAACAGTGCCGCCATTCTCGGATCGAAAGGACACGATACGGCGAGCGGTGACTTCGCCAACCCCGGGGATGATGGTCAACTCCCACCAGGGGGCGGAGTTTGGATCGATTCTCAGCCCGAGAGACTCGTTGGACGAGCCAGTGAATGGCGCGACGGGCGAGTTCATGGTGGCGATGGTCCCGAGGCCGGCGACGAGTAGAAGCAGGCCGAGTAGAACAGCGACGTGCTGGTGATGAACTCGACTCAACCCGAATGGGTGGCTTCGAGAAGAGCGGTCGTTTGTCGGCTCAGGTTTGTTGGTTGGAGGGGGCGACTGGGAAGCGGCTGGGGTTTCAACGTCTGATAAACCTGCGTCGTCCCCCAGGCGGGGTTTACGCGGACTTTGAGATCCCATTATTCGTGTCGTCACTCAACAAAGATCGGAGTTTGGTAAGTTCGCGGTAGGCAGGCTTGGGAGCCAGGTCGGCTCGCAACAGGCCGCAATGGGGCGTCGGATGGGTTTCCTTGTCCGACATGGGTTTCCAGGATACCGTTTCCACGAACGGTTTGCTCAGGGCGACGGAGTAGAACTCAGCGATCCAGCGCGCCTGAAGTCTCTCGGACCATGGTCCATGCCATTCTCCAGTGCAGGCCGCGGCCGTCTCGCCCCCCTCCGGCGCGGCGGACGGCACGCCGATGGCGGTGATGTGAAGCGGTCTACCCACATTGAACCGGTCCATCACGGAGGAGATTTGGAACATGTCGCGCAGGTACGTCCCATCGCGGGCCGCCCCGAAGTCGAATTGCAGACCGAAGGCATCAAAGTTGATGCCCGCCTGGGTCACCATTTCCGCATAGAGCAGCGGAGGGATGGTGCGTTGGTTGTTGGCGTAGTACTCGCCCCAGGGGGCGACCAGTTCGATGGTCACCTTGGATCGGGGGGCTAGCTGCTTGGCGATAGCGGTGGACATTCGAGTGAGCTCCATGAGCTCCTCGAAATTGAACGACATGCAGTTGTTGCCATGAATGCCGCTGATCACGTCCCAGACCTGGATGTACGAACCGTACCGATTGATGACCCGGCGGATGTGCTCGTAGACCAGGTCGCGGATGGTCTCGAAGTCGTGCTCCCAGATATAGACCCAGTCGGGAATGTTACTCTCGGTGAAGTTCACCAGGTCGGATCCCCGAATGGGGATACTGTGGCGGGTCAGCCAATCGACCCACCCGTCGATGGCCGACCACTCGAATTCCTGCTCCGCCGGCTCGACCGTCCGCCACGAGAAAGGCACGGCGACGAAGTCGACGGCACGCGTCAGTTTCTTGCGATACGTGTCGGACGACGTGTCGGTGTCGGCGCTTCCGCCAAATACCCAGCGCGAGAAACCACTCACCCGGCGGCGGCGCTTCAGGTGGGCTTGGGCGTGCAGGCGGGTCAGATCTTCGCCCACCTCGACGGCCAGGCTCAGCGCTGCATCGGCCACACGGGCGGCTTGGGACGGCTTGTCAGCCTTGAGCGAATCGATGAAGAGGTCTCGACCCTTGTCCCACTTCGCCGACACGGAATCGAGAGGCTGGGGGTCATCGACGGCCCAGTCCTCCGCTTTCTGACTCAAACGCAACAGTTGGCCGCGAGCCAACTCCACCTGCAAGATATAGGGCTTGTCGCGTTCGGGAAGCCGCGTGGTTTCCAGGAGGATTCGGCCCGTGCCCTTGGCGGTCCATGGCAAAGCCAGGCCGGCGGGTCCTGGGGCACGTTTCTTGCAGTGAATTTCGCCTTTGCAGAACTCAATCTCGGCGCGCAACGGCACCCCATCGCTGGCGACAAGGTACGCCCCGGCGAGATCAATCGAATCGGCGGGCTCGCCGTCACAGAACACGGAAAAACGGAGCATTGGAGGCCTTCTCGGGATAGTAGTCTATGAAATCTATGATACCCGGGAGTTCGCTCAATCTTCGGTTAGGCCTCGATGCAGGATCGTTCTACCGGTGAATGCCGACGAAAGTTCCACTATCTTGCCAAACACGGGGCCGTTGCCCCTGTCCTACTCAACGGCACTGGGGCGCCCGAATTACACCTACCGAGCATTATGGGCGGTCGGCGAAGGCTCGTCGAGTGGACCGGGTCGTTTTTTGTACCCCAGCCACGACCGAACGGGGGGAGAACGCCTGGGACGAGCGAATCCTGTCCTGTGGGCGGCCATCAGGGAACCCTGGAAACCATGATCCGCTTGGCTGCTTCGACGCCGATCGTAACGTTCTTGCGGGCGACCTGGATACTTATCGGCCCAGCGAAGGGGGCGCGATCCACCACCCGGACCCGCGAACCTATCTTGACCGCCAACCCGGTAAGGTAGCGCAGGAACTCCGGATCCTCATCCGAGACGTTGACCACATCGCCGGCCGATCCCACGTCGAGCTGATCCAGGGTGACGCCGGACACCGTCCCAATCTTGCCATCCGGTGACGGAATAGGCGAACCATGCGGGTCGAACTGCGGGTGGCCCAAGTAGGCCGCGATTCGCTCAATCAGCCGGTCGCTGATTGCGTGTTCCAGCTTCTCGGCATCCTCATCAACCTCGTCCCAACCCAGGTCCAGCGTTTTAACCAGAAACAGCTCGATCAAGCGGTGGCGGCGGAGCATCCGCAGGGCTTCCCGCTTGCCGGATTCTGTGAGGCGGACCCCGTAGTAGGGTTGATGCTCGACGTAGCCCTTGCCCGCCAATTGCTTGACCATCCCCGTCACCGAAGCCATTCGCACCCCGAGGTGATCGGAGATGTTCTTGGTAGTGACCGGCTGCTGCTCGTGTCCGAGCTTGAAGATCGCCTTGAGGTAGTCCTCGGCCGATGTTCCCGGCATTGACCCGTTTCCCTGTTCGTCGCCGCTCCGGCGGCCCTGGAGGTACCGGTCTTTTAGGGTCAGCTCACACCCCAACTATCGGCAGATCCAGCCGCCGATCGTACGCCTACCAGGATAGCGCGCCAAAGCCGTTGGGGCCAATGGATTGAAGTATCCGCAATACGGCGGGGCGTGGCCGTGACGATACGTGGGTCGAGCGGGTATGGTGTAGCGTGAGACAGCACCCGTGCCCCCAGGGCGATCTAGTGGGCGCGGTCGCATCCGGCGATAGGTGAGATAGGAATGACAACCGAACGCGGCGAGATCGCCACAACGATTCGGGTTCGCTACTCGGAATGCGATTCGATGGGCTACCTGCATCACGGTCGGTATTTCGACTACCTGGAAGTCGCCCGTCTCGAGCTGCTTCGCGCCCACGGCGTGCGTTACCGGGATTGCGAAGCCGAGGGCGTGTTCTTTGTGCTAGCCAAGCTGTCGTGCCGATACCTCCGGCCGATTCGAAATGATGACCAGGTGGTGGTCCGGGTGTGGATCCAACGGATCACCGGGGCCCGCATCGACCACGCCTACGAGATGGAGGTGGATGGGGTCAAGACGACCGAGGCGTCGACGACCCTGGCATGTGTGGGGCGTGATGGAAAACCGCGGCCCATGCCGGGTTACTTTTGGACAGGTGAGTCAGATGAAACCGTGGGCGGCGTAGCACGCGGAGGGGACACGCAAGCATGAGCGAGATGAGCGACCGACTTGACGTTGGGCGAGGGCGATGATGAAGATACCACTGGTTGACCTGCAGGCTGAGTATGCCGAGTGCGACGCCGAGGTGCGTCGCGCCGTCGAGGAGGTGTTGACCTCCCGCCAGTTCATCGGTGGCCCGGCGGTGGCTGAGTTCGAGAGCGAGCTGGCTGATTATTGTCAATGTCGCCACGCCATCGCGGTAGGCACGGGGTCTGACGCCGTCTTGCTGGCGCTGATGGCCGTCGGCGTTGGTGAAGGCGACGAAGTCATCACCACGCCGTTTACGTTCTTCGCCACGGCGGGGAGCATCGCCCGTCTCGGCGCCAAGCCGGTCTTCGTCGATATAGAACCGGATACCTTCAACATTGATGCCGCCAAGGTGGAAGCCGCGGTGACCGAGCGGACCAAGGCTATCCTCCCCGTTCACCTATTCGGACAGTGCGCGGAGATGAATGAAATCACCCACTTGGCCGAGAAACGCAGCTTGGCGGTCGTCGAAGACGCCGCCCAAGCGATCGGTGCGACCCAGCGCGGACACCGGGCCGGTTCTTTTGGGAAGATTGGAAGCTTGTCGTTCTACCCGACCAAAAACCTCAACACCGTCGGTGAGGGTGGGGCTGTATTAACCAGTGATGACCGGCTGGCTGAAAGATGTAGACAACTGCGCAACCACGGCGAGACTTCGCGATACCATCATGCGATGATCGGCGGGAACTTCCGGCTGGACACACTCAAGGCGGCTGTGCTTCGGGTGAAACTCCAGAACCTCGATCGACTAACCGACGCTCGACGTCGGCACGCCAGCGCCTATGGCGAACTCTTGGCTGATTGCCATGTGTCGTGTCCCGTGGTGCGCGACTACAACGAATCCGTATTCCATCAGTATTCAGTATTGGTAGACGACCGCGACGGTCTGAAGGAACGACTGTCGGATGAGGGTATAGGGGCTGGTGTCTATTACCCGGTGCCCCTGCATAGGCAGGAATGTTTTACCTACCTGGGATATCGCCAGGGAGACTTTCCCGTAGCGGAATTTACCGCCGATCGCATCCTATCGATTCCAGTACACCCATTCCTCACCGACGAACAGATCCAGTTGGTGGCGAAGGAGATCCGGCTGTTCTTTGACACGAAGACTTAGTGCGACGCAGCCTCCAGCCTTCAACGTTGTCGGCACCAGATGGGGATAGTCGAACGAAGCGTCATGGCCGACCAGACCGACACTCGCCGCTACCTGACCGAGTTCGACTCGGCTCGGACAGGCCACATATTGACCGATGTCCTCGTCATCGGCAGCGGCGTGGCTGGTCTCAGGGCCGCCATCGAGGCCTCGCGTTTTGGGCGGGTAACTCTGACCACAAAACGGACCCTCGATGAATCGAGTACTTCGCTCGCCCAAGGGGGTATCGCCGCGGTGTGGGGTGTGGGCGATTCTCCAGATCGCCACTTCCAAGATACACTCCGCACCGGGGCTGGACTCTGTAAACCAGAGGCGGTTCGTAAACTGGTGGACCAGGGGCCGGCACGGGTCGACGAATTGATCGCGTGGGGCATGGAATTCGACCATCAGGGGGAATCGATCCAGCTAACCACAGAGGGCGGGCATTCGGTCCCGCGCGTGCTTCATGCCGGAGGTGACTCCACCGGCCGAGCTTTGATAAACACGCTGAGCAGGAAGGCGCGTTCCACGGCGAATCTGCGAATCCTTGAAAGCTGCTTCGTGATCGATTTGCTAACCGTCGAAGATCGATGTGTCGGAGCAGTGACCCATCATGCCAACTACGGTCACCAGATTATTTGGTCTAACCAGACCATCCTCGCCGGCGGAGGGTGTGGTAGGTTGTTCCGCGAAACGACGAATCCACCCACCGCGACGGGCGACAGTCTGGCCATGGCGTATCGGGCGGGCGCTTTGCTGGCCGACTTGGAGATGGTCCAATTCCATCCCACAACCCTTTACGTCGCCGGAGCCGCCCGAACCTTGATCAGCGAGGCGGTGCGAGGCGAGGGAGCCTATTTGGTGGATGGCGACGGGTTTCGGTTCATGCAAGAGGCTCATCCCGACGCCGAGCTGGCCCCTCGAGACATCGTCAGCCGAGCGATCCGCCGTCGAATGACGGAGACGAAATCGAACTGCGTGTACTTGGATGCTCGTCATTTTCCGAGCGGCCAGTTCGAGGCCCGCTTTCCGGGAATCACCGAACTCTGTAGAAGTTTTCAGATCGACCCAACCCGAGATCTGATTCCGGTTCGCCCAACCGCCCACTATATGATCGGTGGAGTGGTGACGGACTCGGATGCAGCCACCACGCTTAAAGGGCTGTTCTGTTGTGGTGAAGCGGCGTGCAGCGGCCTGCACGGGGCCAACCGCCTGGCCAGCAACTCATTACTGGAAGGTCTGGTCTTCGGCGCTACGGCGGGCGAAACGGCTGGACAGCGTGCGACGCAGGAGGACGCAACAGTCGGACCCACACGCGTGCGTCACGAGATTCCGAGCTCCACGCGTACCGAGCTCGACCTACTGGACATCGCCAACAGCCTTCGCAGTCTCATGTGGCGCAACGTGGGCATCGCTCGACGAGGCGATCGACTCGATGAGACGCGAGAGATCATAGAGTTCTGGAATCATTATGTATTCGATAAGGTATTCAGCGAGGTCGACGGGTGGGAAGTACAGAACATGCTGACCCTGGGGCGGCTGATGGCTGCGGCGGCTCGCGAGCGATCGTTCTCGCTGGGGGTTCATTATCGCGTCGACGCACCCGAAGACCAAGACCCGCCGCCCACGCCGGAACACACCGCGGTGCGGCGTGCAGATGGGGTGATGGTCCAGGGCTGGCTCGACCAATCTTTGGCGCCGCTACGGGACTAAGAATCGAGATTGGAGTTGTCACGGTTCCCGGAAGAACAACAGGGCGGCTCCGGAGACAGCCAGAATGGCGCCACCGATAGCCCGAGCGGTTATCGGTTCCTTGTTAATAATCCGGACACAGGGAATAATGAAGATAGGCCCCAGAGAACAAAGTGTCTGGGCGATTCCGAGGGGGGCGCGGTCCGCGGCCACCAGCGACATCCACACACCCAGGAACGGCCCGACTACCGCGCCGCAAGCCGTGAAGAGTAACCCGCTCCGCAGCAGGCCACGCTTGTCTGCGGACTGGATGCGTGGGTTGGTAGGCCAGCGCATCCGCCTGAAGCAGAACACCGCAAGTGGAATGGTTGCCAGGCCGGCAAACATCATGCGCACCAATGTCGCCGCTTGAGGGTTCATGCGCTGCGACTCTTCGAGCCACCCATGCCCCATGCCTTGCTTACTGAACAATAGTCCCGCCGCTTGGCAGATAGCGCCCACGATGGCGAGAAGTATGCCGCGCGTCCAACGCGACGGTTGGAGATGGCTCTGGGCCGGCTGGCGCTGCGAGACCACCCACCCGACTCCGCCGATGGTCATGGCCATCCCCGCCAACGCGGTGAGGCCCAGCGTTTCGCCGAGCGCCAGCCATCCAAAGACCGCGGCGAATAGCGGCGACAGAGCCATGATGAGCATGGTCAGTCGAGGGCCGATGTCGATGAAAGCAGTAAGGAGCGCTTGGTCGCCGATGGCTAGCCCGACTACCCCGGAAAGGGCCAGGAGCAATACCTGTTCTCCTCCCGCTTCCGGCATCCAATGGCCGGTAAGCAGGCGGTGGGTCGTGCCGAGCAGGAGCACGGCCATCCAGATGCGGACGATGTTTACCACGGTGGGTCCGAGCCGCTTGCCGGCCGCGGTGAAGAAGAGCGACGTCGCCGTCCACAACATGGACGTACCCACCCCGGCGGCGGAACCCGAATAGATGGCCAGTGATTCGAGCATGGTGCTCCGGAGCGCCGATCCAGGGCGCCCAATTGCAGGGCGATTCGAGCGGCGTTAATCTCTAACTCGCGCCCTCCCCGCTAGCGGCGGCGGCCCAATAGAAGGAGTTAAACGATGAACGCAACCATTACCTGGCTCGGCCACGCCACCGTCCGTTTGGTACTCCCCGACGAACGAGTCATCTTGATCGATCCTTGGTTGGCGGACAACCCCGCGTGTCCGGAGCCACTCAAGACGGTGTCGCGGTGCGACATGATCCTGCTCACCCACGCCCATTTCGATCATGTGGGCGAAGTGGCCACCCTGATCAAGTCGTTCGATCCGCCGGTGGTGGCCAACCCGGATCTGTGCAGCGCGTTGCAGAAGACCATTGGTGCGGGTCACTACCAGGGTATGAACACCGGCGGAACCCAGACGGTGGACGGCGTGCGCATCAGCATGACGCAGGCATTTCACTCCTCGGGCCTCGACACTCCCGAGGGCCCCATGTATGGGGGAATGCCCAATGGTCTGGTGGTCAGCGCGGACCGGTTGGCCCCCGTCTATCACGCAGGCGATACCGACGTATTTGGCGACATGAAACTGATCGCCCAATTGTTCGAACCCAAGATCGCGATTCTTCCCATCGGCGACCACTTCACTATGGGGGCTCGCGGGGCTGCGCTAGCGACAGAGATGCTCGAACCGCAGACCATCATCCCGGTACACTACGGAACCTTCCCGGTGTTGGCCCCGTCGGCCGAGGAGTTTCGGCAAGCCCTCGCCCCTCAATGGCGCGAGCATCTGATCGTGCCCACGGTTGGTGAAGCGCTAACTTGGACCGACGCGGGAGTCGGATAACAGCACGCCCTCGCCGCCTCATCCGTGGTGTAGCATGCGCCATGCCCCTACCCCTTTTCCGCACCATGTCAACGTAGGCGCATCCCCGCGCCGTATCGGCGCGGGGATGCAGGATTTGCTACTGCCGTAGTGTTCTCGTCGAATAACGCCGTCGCCGTCGGGCATCAACGGCGGGCGAAGACCTCCGGGTAACGGTTCAAGAAATCGCCGGGCTCGCGCCGATATTATTGGGGCCTGCCGGAATCAGCCACGCGTTCGACGAAGGCGTCGGACGGGGCCAAGACGAGCGGCAGGAAACAGTATCGGTCGATTCAACGGCTGGGAGGATACCCGGCTGGATTCCAAGACCCATTGCGCAGCGGACCACTCGAGGAACGGGCTGGAGGCCCACCTGAGCAGAACCTCCCAGAGGCCCGGTCCGAAGCGAGAGGAGTCCGCCCATGCCCGGCACCCCCCTACAGGATCAGTACACCGCAGGCCTACTCGGAGGCGACCGCGTCGCCTGCCGCAACGTGTTTCGCCAGGCGCTGACCAGCGCCCCGGGCGCCGTCGATCTCTACGACTCGCTGCTGTGGCCCGCGACGGAGCACATCGAAGCGCTCTACCGCGCCCATCGCATCAACGCCGCTACCGAGCAGATGGCCACCCGAATCAACCGCTCCATCGCCGACCAGCTTCAACCACACTTGCAACAGCAACCCCCAAACGGTCGATCGGTGCTCATCACCTGCGCGGACCACGAACCGGAGGAACTCGGCGCTCAGATGACCGGAGACCGGTTCGAGGCTGCGGGATGGAGGGTCCACTTCCTCGGCGGCGGAGTTCCCATCGACGAGATCCTGGGACTCGTTGGGCAACTCAGGCCCGACATCTTATTGGTGTTCGGCACGCGCCCGCAAGGCATTCCGCAGATCCGGGCCATGATCGATCTGATTCGCGATGTCGACGCCACGCCCACCATGAACATCATGATTTCCGGCGGAGTGTTCAATCGGGCCGAGGGGTTGTGGACCGAAATCAACGCCGACCTGTTCGCCCCGACCGCCCATGAAGCCTTGAGAATCGCCACCGAAGCCCCACCAAGAACACCACAGCCGCGCCCGATGAACGCTCCCAAGAAGCGTCGTCGTCGCCGCCGTCAGCCGGTAGTCACCGAATCGCCAGCGTGACCTCCAGACCGGGGCGCCGCGCCGATCGTCGCTCCAGTGATTCGGTTTCTCGATTCTCGGTCCCAAGCCCATGGATGGCAATCCATGAGTCGCCGCCGCTAATCATTTGAGGGTGTCACCGCGGGTTAGCGCCGACAGGAGTTCCATCCCCCGTCAACGCCCCAAAAAGTTCGCCAGCAAGCGATGCCCATGATCCGTCAGAAAGCTCTCCGGGTGAAACTGAACCCCTTCCAACGGTAGCTCCCGATGGCGAATCCCCATGAGTTCACCATCTGATGTCCAGGCTGTGGCTTGAAAGCACGATGGTAGCGAACTGGTCTCCAAACTTAACGAGTGATAGCGTGTGGCGACGAACGGGCTGGGAATACCGCGATAGACCCCAGCCCCATCGTGCCGAATGGTGCTGGTCTTTCCGTGCATCAACCGACGCTCCCGGATGACCCGACCTCCAAACGCACAGCCCAGGCATTGATGTCCCAGGCAAACGCCGAGAATAGGCATGGTGTCGGCGAAGGCGCGAATCACCTTCATGCTGATACCGGCGCCGTCCGGTGTGCCGGGCCCGGGAGACACGATCAAGTGTGTGATTCCAGCCGCTCGCAGCTCGTCGATCGTCACCCGATCGTTGCGCCATACGGAGATGCCCAACCCGGTGTTCAGCTCGCCGACCCGCTGGACCAGGTTGTAGGTAAACGAGTCGTAGTTGTCGAGAATGCCGATCACGGCTGCGCCCTTCGCTACGGCACGCTGATCTTCAGTGTGCGGCGGACAACCTGTTTCGCCCCGGGCAGGCCGGCCACCAGCGTTACGGTATAGGTTCCGGGATTACGATAAGTGTGAATCGGCGTGGCCACCGGGGCATCGTGTCCGTCGCCGAACGTCCATTCATACGTCATGGGCTCGAAGGAGCCGACCGCCGTGAACCGACGCTGCATGCGAGTCGCTCGATCATCCCGCTCCGCGTAGATGTGCAACCAGGGAACCTGTCGGACAACCTGCTCGAAGAACGCGAACGCTTTCTGTGGGGCGTCGGCCGACGTGGTGGCCGATCGATCCGCGGTCAGCGCCGCCCCATGCTCCACCAGCCAGTCGTTGCACGCCATTACGTCGCTGCCCATGGCGTGATCGAAAGAACTGAACAGGGTATAGACCGGCTGATAGGGATCGATGCGCGAGGCGATGTCGGTCAAGTATGCGGAATCGAATCGCCCCTTCAATATCGCCAAGGCGCGAAAGACGTCGGGATGACTCAGTCCGGTATGGAGCACCGCATGGCTGCCCCCCGACCACCCCGTCAAAAAGATTCGATCAGCCGAAATGGAATACCCGCCGCGGACATGACGAACGACATCGAGAATCAACCGCTCGTCTTCGATCTGCCGTTTGATTTGTTTTTCTGCCGCGGGGGGAAAGTCGCCCGGCGTCCCGCTCAGGCCCGGGGCCGCCACCACGAATCCGTATTCCTCGGCCAGTTTGACCCAGCGGCCGATCTGGCGTCGTGGCGAGTCCCAGGGCTTGGCCCCATGGCAGACGACGACCAGAGGCCACGACTGGGTGTGGTCGTAATCCGACGGGGCGTAGAGCAGGTACTCCGTGCCCGACTCCGGTTCCAGTCGCTGGTGAATGGGTTCGGGAACTGATGGATCATGCAGTTGCGAGCAGCCGGGCGTCGCCCCGAGCAACCAGAGGCCCACAGCCGGCACCAGCCAGTACGCCCTGTCAAACAAGCGACCCAATTTCGGATCCCATCTTGGGCTGTCGCCCGGTTCCGTGTTGTTGCGTCTATC
>JADFPW010000111.1 GCA_022562105.1 Planctomycetota bacterium | reverse complement strand
GCGAGTGGATCTGTGAATCGATGGGGTGCGCGTTATCGAAACCGGCCCGGCGTCACTCGGGGCTGTTGCTGTCGAATGTATCGCAACCGTGTCGAACCGTACCCGTAAGCCGCTGGAGGGTAGATTGCGATTCGGTGACCTTCCCGTGGGCTGGCGATCGCCGGTCGATGGCGTGACCATCGAACGCATCGCTCCCGGCCGAAGCCGCCGTGTCGTTCTCCGGGCTGACACCGGCGTGATGACCTGGAGCCCGAACAGTGTTCAGGATCTTCAGGTGGTATTGGAGACCGTCAACCAGGAGCCCCGGACGTATCACGCTCGGCTCGGGTTTCTCGCGGCGGAGACGGCGGACCATCCGATTCGGCTCGATGGTGATCTGTCGGATTGGCCCGGCGGGGCAGGGAATCAGGCGGGCGACTTCGTGCTCATCAGCGCCGACGGAGGTTTGACCAACCGTTCGGAATCTCGACCGCGATCGCGGACCGAGGTGATGGTAGCTCGGGACCGGGACTACCTCTACTTCGCGTTCACCTGCTACGCGGACTCGCCCTGGACACGTAGCGCCGTGCGGCGTAGCTACGTGCAATATGAAGACGGGATCCCCGTGGGCGAGGAGCTGGTCGAGATCCTCATCGATCCCTACAACGCCGGTACGCGGGATACTGGCGACTTGTACCATGTGGTGTTTACGTCGCGTGGGTCGCTCTGCGAGCGAGGCGTGGGGACCGATCCGCCGACCGGGCGGCGGGAAGTGTGGGCGGCTGACGTGCAGCACGCAGTGGCGTACCATGATGATCGATGGGTGGTCGAAGCCCGCATCCCCATGGCCGCCTTCGACGCCCACGCTCGGCGTCAGCGAATCTGGGGCATCAACTTCACCCGGTTCGACGTTGCTCATCAGGAGTTCTCGACCTGGTCCGGAGCGCAACAGAATGCTTACGACCCGTTGGCGCTTGGTAATATAGTGATTCCCCAACTGTGAAATGTATTTGATGTGTTATTGTTGACCTATGAGTTTCCGATGAAGTTCCCCCCACGCCCATGGATCGCCATCCATGGGTCCGACACGTCGATGCGGAGAGACACGCCATCGTCCCGAGTGTTCCTGATGGTGTGTTTGACGACGCTCGTGATGCACTCCGGGTGCAGTCAATGGCAACGCCGCGGGTCTGAGACGCGGCACCCCCAGTCGAGCGGTTTTCATTTCACCGATATTAGCGACCAAGTGGGGTTGGGCGCCATCGATGCCAAACGCGTCATGTGGGTCGATCTGGACGGCGACGGATTCGCTGATACTATTCTGAACAACCGCCGTGTGTTCATGAATCGACGGGGCAGGCGTGGCGCTCTGCCGCGCGTGTTCGTCGATCGCACGGACGCATCGCGGATCAACGCTCATCCGTTCGATTCTGACGGCCGGCGATTCGCCGATTGCCTGCAGGTCGGCGACGTGGACGGCGACGGCGACCTCGACCTGTTCAGCGGCCGGTATTGCGACCTCCAACGCCCTGCGCTGCGCGACGATAACCCAGTGGTCGACGAGCAGGGCCAACCGGTGATGGCCGTCACCGACGACACAATGCGCAGCCGCATCCTGCTAAACGACGGACGAGGTTCGTTCACCATCGCCCCCGACGCCCTGCGACCCAATCACCCGGAAACCACCTCCGCCGCAGCGTTTTTCGACTACGATCACGACGGGCGGCTCGACTTGTTCATCGGCAACTGGTATCGCGAGTACGGGTTGAGCCATCGATGCTATCCGTCTCGTCTCTATCGAGGCTTGGGTGACGGATCGTTCATCGAGACGACGACCGAGGCCGGCCTCGCCACTGTGGATGAGCCGGGACTGCGCCACAGCAGCCGACCCGTGTACGGCGTGGCCCATTGCGATTTCAACAACGACGGCTGGCAGGATGTTCTGGTCTGCGCCTACGGGCGGCAGCGCAACATGCTCTACAAGAACCTCGGCGACGGTACGTTTGTCGATGTGGCTGAGCAGGTGAACTTCGACGGCGACGATTTGCGAAGCGGCCTGTATCCCGATTGGGTCGAGCGGGAGAAGGAGGAATCGTTCCGAGCCAATGGCAACACGTTCGACGCGGCCTGTGCGGACTACGACAACGACGGCGACATCGACGTGTTCCTGGCTGAAATCACCCACGCGTGGGCCGGCGAATCGTCCGATCCGTCCACCTTGCTGGTCAACCTGGGGGCGGCCGGCGACTATCGATTCGAGCGACGACTCGACTTGGGCATCGATCGAGCGCACAGCATCGAACGTTGGAACCAGGGCGATTTGTATGCCGCGTGGATCGATTTTGACAACGATGGCTTGCAGGATCTGCTGATCAGCAGCGGCGACTATTCGGACGGACAGTTTCTGCGATTGTTCCAGCAACAACCCGACCACCGGTTCACCGACATCACCCTGGCGGCTGGATTCAATTGGGAGGGCTCCGGCTGTTTGTCGCTGGCGGACTTCGATCACGATGGCGACGTGGATATCCTGGTCACCCGGAGCAACAACCGTCTGCCGCCGGAACGCCGTAACGCCCTGGCCCCGCGGGTAGCATTGTTCCGCAACAACGTGGGACACAAGGCCAACTGGCTGGCGGTCACGCTGGTCGGCCGCGGCGCCGGCGGGGCCAATCGCAACGCCATCGGTGCCCGGGTGATCGTGACCGCCGGTGACTTGGTTCAAACACGAGAAGTCTATGGCGGCCTGGGTCATAACTCGCATCGTAACGAACTGACGCTGACCTTCGGTTTGGGCAAACGAGATAGGGTCGATCGCATCGAAGTGCGTTGGCCCAACAAGAATCACACGAGCACCATCTTGAAGAATGTGCCCTGCAACAAGAGGCTGACCATACGCGAATGAACCGAGGGGGTCTAATCTATCCGAGCCGCGACCGTGAGGGAGCGGATGCATCGCATGACGGCTTGGTCGCTGGAAAACGCTCCCTCACGGTCGCGGCTCGGATGGTCGCGGGCGCTGTTACCGCCACCGATTCACCCGCATGGGTCAGCCGATCAACTGAGGAACCAGTAACATGCGCCTGATGATCGTGGGAGGGGGCGGACGCGAGCACGTCCTGGCTGAGGCGGCGACGCGGTCGCCACGAGTGGATCACCTGATCTGCGCTCCGGGGAATGCGGGCACGTCCGCCATAGCTGAAAACATCACCATCGATCCGACGAACATCGATGGAATCATCGCCACCGCCAAGGATCATGCCGTCGATCTGATCATCGTCGGGCCGGAAGCACCATTGTGCGCCGGCATCGTGGATCGAGCTGCAGCGGAAGGGTTACGCATCTTCGGGCCCACTGCGGCGGCGGCGCGGATCGAGGGGGACAAGAGCTACGCCAAGGATCTTATGCGCAAGTGCAATATCCCGACTGCGGAGGGACGCTCGTTCACTCGAGTGGCCGACGCCAAGCGGTACGTAGCTACGCGGGATACGCCGCAGGTGGTCAAAGCGTCGGGACTCGCCGCGGGCAAGGGTGTGGTGGTCTGCGACGATCCCGCCGACGCCCTCAACGTGCTTGACGACATGATGGTGGCTCAGCGATTCGGCGAGGCGGGCGCGACCGTGGTGGTCGAGGAACGACTGCGGGGGACCGAACTCTCGGTGCTCGCCTTGGTGGACGGCCGGACGATCTACGTGCTGGAAACCGCTCAGGATCACAAGGCGCTGAACGACGGCGACCAAGGACCCAACACCGGCGGCATGGGTGCGTTTAGCCCGTCGCCGTTGGCCACGCCCGAGGTCATGCATATCATCGATGGCGAGATTCTCGTGCCTATTGTCGATGGACTGCGCACCGAGGGTGCACCCTACCGCGGCGTGCTCTACGCCGGGATCATGCTGACCCCCGGCGGTCCCAAGGTGCTGGAGTTCAACTGCCGATTCGGCGATCCCGAAGCCCAGGCGGTTCTCCATCGGCTGCGGAGCGATTTGATCGAAGCCATCGAGGCCACGGTTGACGGTCGACTTGATTCGGTCGAACTGGAATGGGATCCGCGACCCGCTCTGTGCGTGGTGATGGCCTCGGGCGGCTATCCGGAGGCCTACGAGAAGGGCAAGCTCATCACCGGTCTGGAAGACGCTACAGCGTTGGAAGACGTGAAGGTCTACCATGCGGGCACCAGGCGGGTGGAGACCGACGTGGTCACCAACGGCGGGCGCGTTCTCGGCGTCACCGCCTCGGGCGACACCATCGCTCAAGCTCGCGATCGGGCGTACTCTGCCGTTGATCGCATCCACTTCGACAACGCCCACTACCGCCGCGACATAGGTCAACCGGCCGAATAATTCTTCTGGGAAGAAGACGATTAGGCGCCCGCTCGCAGAGAATTCGTCCCGAAAGCCAGTAGGCGCCCGCTCGCAAAGACTTCGCCCCGGAGGGGCGGTGGAATGTAGCCACGGGTGGAGCGCAGCCCGCCAAAAGGCGGGCGAAGCGAAACCCGTGGACTCAGTCGAGTCTTGCCCGCCCCGGAGGGGCGGAGGATGTTTGGCGGCGCAGGTCAAGAGCAATGAGGAGTGTCTTCGATGCAGAGTCCGCGTATCGTGCGCTTGCCAGTCGAACGCCCGACTCCTTCGCCCCTCCGGGGCGAACAGGAGATGATGCGCCGGTTCTCCACGGGTTCCGCTGCCGGCCGCTGCGCGGCCGCGTCGCTCCACCCGTGGCTACAGCCCATCGCCCCGCCGGGGCGACAGGTCACGCTCGACGCCATCTACGCCGGCCGATATAGTCGCCGACTCCCCCGGCGTGCCCGGGCCACAGGTTGCCGGCGGTTAAGCCTTGTTCAGCTTGACCGTCTTGCGGATGTGACTCCGGAGTTGGAATAGCTCCTTGAAGGCCCGCAGGATCACACCGATGTTGGCCCCAGTCTGCTCGCCGGCCGTGCGGGCGTAGTGGTGGACGCCGATCTGGGCGATGCGGTAGCCGAGGTACTTGGCTTTGGCCAATATTTCCGTGTCGATCAGGGCGCCCATCGAGTGAAGTTCGATTTGCTCGAACAACCGCCGCGGGAAGATCTTGAACGCACAGTCGATGTCCTTTAACCATAGGCCAAAGACGATGTTGACCAGCGTGGTCCAGCACCATCCGTTGAGCTTGCGAAGGGCCGAGTCCTTGCGGTCCAGCCGATAAGCACTGACGATGTCGCACTCGCCCAGTAGCGGGATGAGTTTGCCGATCTCCTGAAAATCGAATTGCCCGTCTCCGTCGGTGTAGAAGATCCACTCCTTAGTGGACTCGGCGAACCCTCGCTGCAGCGCCCCGCCGTAACCGAGATTCGGGTTGTTGTGGACCGCACTGACCTCCTCGTACTTGGCTGCCAGCTCGTCGGCCCGCTCAGCGGTGCGGTCCTTGCTGCCGTCGTTGACGATGATGATCTCGAAATCGCTGCAGTATTGCCGGCAGGCTTTGAGGGCCTCTTCCGTGGTGCGCACCACGTTCGCCTCCTCGTTGTAACAGGGAAAGAAGACGCTGAGGCTGATCTTGCTGTCGTCAGGTGCGGTCACTGGATTGAGCAGGATGCTAACCGAACCCTCCCAGATCGCCAATCCGTCCGTCGCGCGGCGGTTTCCGATGTCTTCGCCGCCGAACCACCTGCGACCACGGCAGTCGAGCTTGAAAAACCACCGGCCACGCGTTATCGTCGGTGCGGCGAGTCCGAACGCCACTGGCTCCGCACGAGTCGCCCGCTGGGATTTCGCTCATGCCCGACAGGCCCGACACCGGTCGCCGACAACACCCCGCTCAATCCATCGGCAAACGCTCGATACGTCCGGCTCGATCGATGGGTGCGTATGCCGAGCTGCGCTGCAAGAGCAACTTCTCCTTTCTGCGCGGGGCGTCGCACGCGGAGGAGTTGGCTCAGCGGGCGGCTGAGTTGGGCTATCGCGCCCTGGCCATCACCGACACCAATACGTTGGCCGGCGTGGTGCGGATGCACGTAGCCGCCAAGTCGTACGGACTCAAACTGCTGGTCGGAGCGGAGCTTCATCCGGTCGATGCGCCCGTGGTGACGCTCTACGCCACCGATCGCCCTTCGTACGGGCGACTGGCACGCATGATCACCCGCGGCCGGCTGCGGATGCCCAAGGGCGAGTGCGCCGTGCAGTTTGGCGACGTGCATGAATTATCCGACGGCCTGATCGCCGTGCTATGGGCGGAGGGAGATCCAACCATGGTCGAGAGGGCCATCGGACCCTACCGCGACGCGTTTGGCGAGCGCCTGTACCTCGGTGCCCAGGTGCATGGCAGCAGCGACGATGAATCGTACCTGGCCGATGTGGCTGCGACTGCCCGACGAACCGCCGTGCCCATGGTGGCGGGCAACGACGTGTATTACCACGATCCCCAGCGACGGTTCCTGCAGGATGTGCAGACCTGCATTCGCCTGCACTGCACCATCGAGGCGGCGGGGACCGGTTTGTTTCCCAATGCGGAACGCCATCTCAAATCACCCGAGGAGATGGCCCAATTGTTTCGGCGATACCCTGATGCGGTGGCACGCACGGTTGAGGTTGCCGATCGTTGCACCTTCAGCCTCGATGAGCTGCGTTATGAGTATCCGCGGGAGACTTGTCCCGAAGGGGAGGATCCGACCCACTACCTCGCCCGGCTCACATGGGAGGGGGCGGGCCAGCGCTTCCCTGACGGCCTCCCGGACAAGATCCGCAATCTCATCGAGCACGAGCTGAAACTCATCCAGCAACTCGCCTACGAGCCCTATTTCCTGACCGTCTGGGACATCGTCCGCTTCGCTCGTAGCCAGGACATTCTCTGTCAAGGACGGGGCAGCGCCGCCAACTCGGCCGTCTGCTACTGCCTGGGCATCACGTCTGTGGATCCCGATCGTATCGATATGTTGTTCGAGCGGTTCGTCAGTCAGGAACGCAACGAGCCGCCGGACATCGACGTGGACTTCGAGCACGAACGCCGCGAGGAGGTCTTCCAATACATCTACAGCAAGTACGGCCGGGAGCGAGCGGGCATCGCCGCTGAGGTTATCACCTATAGACCCAAGTCGGCGGTGCGCGACGTGGGCAAGGTGTTGGGCCTGTCGTTGGATTGCATCGATAAATTGTCCAAGAAGCTCGATTGGTGGAGCGATGAGACGCTACCCAAGGACATTCTCATAGACGCCGGCGTGGATCCCGACGGATTCACCGCCCGGTCGTTGCAGAATCTGGTGGGGGAGATCCTCGGTTTTCCGCGTCATCTTTCACAGCACGTGGGCGGGTTCGTGATCACCGAGAGCCCGCTATGCGAGATGGTTCCCCTGGGAAACGGCGCCATGCCCGATCGAACCTTCGTCGAATGGGACAAGGACGACCTCGACGCCATGGGCATGCTCAAGATCGACTGTCTGTCGTTGGGCATGCTGACCGCCATTCGTAAGTGTTTCGACATGCTGGATCACCAGGTCAATGGGGCATCGTCGCCGGCGATCGATCAGCCCAAGCTGCAATTGCACACCGTTCCGCCTGAAGACCCCGCGGTCTACGACATGATATGTCGAGCGGATACGATCGGCGTATTTCAGATCGAGAGCCGTGCTCAGATGAGCATGCTGCCGCGATTGCGACCGCGCTGTTTCTATGATCTGGTGGTCGAGGTGGCCATTGTCCGGCCGGGTCCGATTCAAGGCGGCATGGTGCATCCGTACTTGCGTAGGCGCAACGGGGAGGAGGCGATCAGCTATCCCACGCCGGCCGTCGAGGACGTATTGCGTAAGACGCTGGGCGTACCGCTGTTTCAGGAACAAGCCATGCGCTTGGCGATGGTGGCCGCTGGGTTCACCGCGGGCGAAGCTGACCAATTGCGTCGAGCGATGGGCGCCTGGCGGAAACAGGGGACCATGGACAAGTTCCGCGAGAAACTGCTTACTGGCATGTTAGCGAATGGATTGCCGGAGGAGTTCGCCAAGCGTTGCTACGAGCAGATTCGCGGGTTCGGTGAGTACGGATTTCCGGAGAGTCACGCGGCGTCGTTTGCGTTGCTGGTTTACGTGTCCGCGTGGCTGAAGCGCTACCATCCTGCGGTTTTCTGTGCGTCGGTGATCAACAGTTTGCCCATGGGTTTCTACGCCCCCGCTCAATTGGTCCGAGATGCGGGCAGTCATGGGGTTGAGGTACGGCGCATGGACATCAACGCCAGCGGGTACGACTGTCGTTTGGAACCGTTGCGCAGCGCCAGACCGCAGGATTTCGACGCAAGCTCCCCCCAAGCCCAGGGATCGCAATCCCTGGGCGTAGGAACTCCGAGCGACGCCCCACCGGAGCGCTGGGGGTCAGGTGGTCCCGCCCTGCGCTTGGGCATGCGTTTGGCGAACGGAATCTCCCGAGAGAACGTCTCGGGCATCGAACGAGGGCAGTCAGATGGACCGTTTCGCAGTGTGTTCGATCTGCATCGCCGCTCCAAGGTTGCTCGTCACGTCCTCGCCCGCTTGGCAGGCGCCGATGCGTTCCGATCCATGGGTTTGAACCGCCGTGAAGCGCTGTGGGAGGTCTTGGTCTTGGAAGACAAGGATCAGCAACCGCTGCTTCGCGGCTTGGACCCGGTGGACGGACCACCGGATCTGCCAACGCCATCGCTCCACGAACAAGTCATCAGCGACTACGCCAGCATCGGGCTATCCTTGGCTGCCCATCCGATTTCACTGATTCGCGCTGAGCTGGACGGCGTCAAGGTAACACCCGCCAAGCACCTACAGTCCATGAAAGCGGGCACCCACGTCCGCGTAGCCGGCCTGGTGCTCGTCACCCAGCGCCCCAGCACCGCGTCGGGAATCGTGTTTTCGACCCTGGAGGATGAGACCGCCACAGCCAACCTGATCATCCGCCCCCCGGTCTATCGACGATTCCGCCGCGAGGCCCGCGGAGCCGTTGGCCTGTTGGTCGGGGGCCGCATCGAACGCCAGGGCGAAGTCGTCCACGTCCAGGTCACCCATATGGAGAATCTCACCCAGTCCCTAGGCAGCGTCCGCGTCGCCTCGCGCCGGTTCCATTAGTGCAGCTCTGCTTCCTGTGTCGCGAGCCGGCGTTGCAGCGACAGCCACGCCATGTTACGCTCCCCGGAGTTTACCGGATGAGGCCTGCCGGAGGCCGTTCAATCGCGGGAGTATGACCTGCACAGCAGAGCCCATTCTTGTCGCTTGCCCTGGGCTACTGCCAGAGGAGTACGAAATGGGAACCTGCTTCGTGATTCAACCCTTCGACGATGGCAAGTTCGACAAACGCTACGAAGACGTCTTTTCGCCAGCCGTCTGTGCTGCCGGGCTCAAACCCTATCGTGTTGATCGCGACCCGAGCGTGAGTATCCCCATCGAGGACATCCAGTCCGGCATCCAGGCGTCAGATGTATGTCTCGCTGATATTTCGACCGACAATCCTAACGTTTGGTTTGAGCTTGGCTACGCGATCGCCGCCCAACGGGAGGTAGTCCTTGTGTGCTCAGACGAGAGAGCCTCCCGGTTCCCATTCGACGTGCAACACCGGTCAATCATCCGGTACTCCACTGAATCCTCCAGCGACTTCGAGAAACTCCGCGAGAAAATCGAGTCCCGAATCAAAGCGACGCTACAGCGCCGCGAAAAGCTCGGACAGGTTGCCCGCATTCAGTCCGTTGCGAAGGTGGAGGGACTCGCTCAGCATCAACTTGCGACTCTTGATGTGGAGGGACTCGCTCAGCATCAACTTGCGACTCTTGTCTCCGTTGCCGAGAGACTCGACGCACCGAACGACAGCATCTCCGCCTACCAAATCAGACAGGCGATGGAAAGTGCTGGATTCACGGCGCTCGCGACGACTCTTGGTCTAAGGGCACTACTCGACATTGGAATGCTTGAGAGCTTCGAGGATTCCGACTACCAAGGGGAGACTTTCATCGCCTATCGAGTTACCAATAGTGGAATGACCTGGCTCTTGGAAAACCAGGCGAGCCTGAACCTGATACAGGAGATTCGCACTGCAGCGGACGAGCTTGACAGTCCGTTCTAGGCGAGGTGGCACATCTCTTTAGAGGTGGGGAACTCGATTGGGATTTCGATTCGTGTCCCCCACGGCTGAAGCCATGGGCCACCCGCTGGCAGTAAAGAGGCGGGTAGAACCTGCCCTCCAGGGCTGAATAGTGGAGCGAGGAAGAGCGATGGGCACATCTGAACTCTTTGTTGGAATCTCAGGCGTGGGATGCGAGGTCGATGCGTTTGACCTAGGCCATGGTGTATCCCTCAAGACTACGTATGCGCATCTCATGGCTCCTTTCATGGTGGCTTTCGCCCGTCCAGAGCAGGCTGGGCAGCCACATCCGGTGCCATGGGCAGCAGCGAGTGGTGGGCTCGCGTTTGACATTCAGGTGGAGGTTACAATCCCCTCAGACATTGCCGGCACGTTGGAATGTGAGAACACTACGGCAGCGTGGTGGATCGTGGCACTTCTCCGTCTACGCGCTGGCCCGCGACTTCGTGCAACCGTTCTCTCGAACTACGCGCTTACGAAGGATGCTGCATCCTCCAACGATCTGCACATACAGCCTCTTGAAGTCACGCCGTATCAGCTCATGCTCGACCCTGAGAGCAAGTCACAAATCCTTTTGGGCGACCTTGAGTGGATCAAAGATCACTGGCTGCCATCCTTCAGTCTACTTCAGGACTCCCCGAAGTTCAGCATCCTCGTTGAGTCGTTGGACCAAGCGGCCTACAACCAGCGGACGCAACTGGCTCTTCTGATGCTGTGGACCGGACTTGAGGAGATGTTCTCTCCTAGTAGAAGCGAGTTGCGTTACCGGATTTCGTCACTGATTGCCTCTTACCTGGAACCCCCCGGACACAGCCGGCTCGTCCGACAGAAGGCAATCGCCAAACTCTATGACTCTCGATCAGCGGCGGCGCACGGCCGCGAGATCAAGAGCATTGAGCCGCTGTGGGAGACCTACTATCTGGTCCGCGAAACTGTTTTGAAAATGCTCGACGAACAGCATGTTCCCAGCAGGACGGAGCTTGAGGAGCGGTTGTTTGGAGCAGACGCACAATAGCCGGCCCGGGTGGCCCATCTCTTTAGAGGTGGGGGACTCGAATGGGATTTCGATTCGTGTCCCCGACGGCTGAAGCCATGTGCTACCCGCCCCCGAATGGCTCGATATTCTAGATCCGAAGGGTAAGGATTGCTGCCCCGAAGGGGCTGAACAAGACAGCCCAGGGCAACGCCCTGGGTTTGTGGATCGGTCAGAGATTAAGCCCTGAAAGGGCGACACACGGCATGACAGAACGCCGCAAACGCCAGGCCTCGTGTTTGTTCACTGGATCTCCAACCCGAAGGACCGGCATCCGATCCCGGCTCAATACAGTGTGATTTGTCCCGCCCCTGCAGGGCTTGGATTGACGACTGCTCCCGCGACCCAGGGCGTTGCCCTGGGCTGAGTTGTTGTGCCCTTTCAGGGCAAGAGCAGCAACACCTGGAGTTATGGGTTACCCAACGCACGGCGTTCGTCGCGCGCGAGGGTCCGCGCGAACTGAAGTTCGCGGCTCGCTATGTGTGATCGATGGCGACTCTAGCTGTCGTAGTAGAGGAAGAACTCATACGGGTGCGGGCGGAGCCGCAGGGGCGTCACTTCGTTGTCGCGTTTGTATTGAATCCACGTCTGGATCAGGTCGTCGGTGAAGACGCCGCCGGCGGTCAGGAACGCATGGTCGCCTTCGAGGGCGTCGAGGGCTTCATCCAGACTCGCCGGCGTCGAGGGGACGTCGGCCAAGTCGGCGGGCGACATCTCGTAAATGTTGCGGTCCAACGGTTTGCCGGGGTTGGTCTTCTTGGCGATTCCATCCAACGCGGCCATGAGTATCGCGGCGAAGGCCAGGTAGCCGTTGCAGGACGGGTCCGGGCAGCGGAACTCCAGGCGCTTGGCGGCGTCGGAATCATGGTACATCGGGATGCGAATGGAGGCCGACCGGTTCCGGGACGCCGAACTCCCGACTCGGGACTCGTGGGCGAGATGTGCCCCGCGTTGACCGTCAACGACCCATC
>JADFPW010000110.1 GCA_022562105.1 Planctomycetota bacterium | reverse complement strand
AGTGAAGATCGGAGATCGCTTCGGCAAGCGAGTGGTGACGCAGATCAACCGAAACCTGAGTCGATGGCGGTGTGATTGTGGCCGAGAGGGAGAGACGGCGAGCAGCAGACTGGCAACCACCGCGTCGTGCTTGTTTTGCCGGGAGAAGATTCCCAAGGCCATCATCTCAATTCATCGACGCAAACTGACCATTCAAGATTGCTGTGATCTTCTGGGCGTGTCTCGGCAAAGGCTGTACCAGCTTCGCAAAGACGGGCGGTTGCGCGAAAGACTGCGTGTGGCGGCGTGGTGGTAGTGTGATTGGGCGGATAAGTGACAGTCCCGTTCAGTCCCGCACGGATGGAACCTTGGAACCACTGGACCCTCTGACCGGCTCGTGCGCCAATTGCACAGCCAGCTGAAACGGCCGGCCCGGAGCGCACGGCTCGTCAAAGCCCGCAGTTCCTGGCCCGGACGTTCCGCAGCCTGATCGGATCGCGACCGGGCAAGCCGTTCGACCCCGTGCCGGATTCCGGTCAAGACGAGCATCAACTGGCGGGTCACCAATCCAATCGAAATCGCAAGCGAAAGGAACAACATCCATGACATCGCCCTCTTTCCTCACCTCCTTCCTCCAGCGGATTTCCGGTCCGTTGCGTAGTCGTAAGACGCGTGTGGCGCTGGTCACGGTCCTGGCAGCCTTTGCGGCTGAGTTTGGGATCGGAGTCAGCGACGAACTCCTCCTGGCCCTGGTCGGGATTGGGGCTTCGTTGATCCTGGGGATCGCCCACGAAGACGCGGGCCGGAAATCCGCCCCTTTCGCCCCTCGCCCCGCCCCGCCACGCGGGGATCCGGATACCCGGCCGAGCTAGCCCTGTCCTCTTTCGAGACGTTCGGTTGACACGTCCGAGACTGAGCGGGTAGAATTCTGGTCGCATGTGGTTGTGGGTCAGAAGAACGCGCGGATCGGCCACCGATCGCCGAGACCCCCGTGTCGTTCGAAGAAACAGCGGCCCATGCGGCAAACTTGCGGAGTCATGCGTGTGACACCACCAACTCTCGAACTGGGCAGCGATTCCCGGCAAGCTCGAAGGTTTCACTAAGTTTGCCAAGCACAGGAGGTGTTCCGTGAAGCAGAGACGGAGAGGTTTTACGCTAGTAGAGTTGTCGGCGGTGCTGGCCGTCGTCGTCATGCTCATCGCGATGTTGGCTCCGATCCTGTCTCAAGCCAGCGAGTCGGACAATCGCGTGGCCTGCCGCGCGAACATGCAGGTGATCGCCACGGCGATGAAGATCTACGCCAACGAGAACGAGGAATGGTGGCCCACACCGGCCTTCGACGAAGGGGCCCTGGGTGTTGACCCGGATATTCGCTATTCGGGCCAAGTCATGCCCCAGGGCAACTGTGGAAGTCCGCTAGAATGCGCCGACCCCACTCGCCTCCAGGAGTCGACTACGGACTGGACTGCATTATCCGTCACCCGAGCCTACTGGATGCTGATCCGAAGCGGCGAGGTCGATGCCAAGCGGTTCATCTGTCCCAGCAGTGACGACTACGCGGTGGTCAACGAGGACGTCGATCAGTTTTACGACTTTTTCTCGATGAACAACATCAGCTACGGGTATCAGGTTCCGTTCGGACCCCGGGAGACCCGAGCCTCGGAGAACATCGATCCGCGGATGCCGCTCGGGGCCGATCACGGCCCCTACTCAGTCAGCGATCAAATGCCCGACTCGCCGAAGGACTACCATCCGGACACGGATCCGAGTCTCTGGCAGCCGTTCAACTCGCCGAATCACCGCGGTGCTGCCCTCCGCTCCGAATTCGGGCAGAACGCGCTGTTCCAAGACGGCCACGTGAGCTTTGTGCGTACCCCACTCGTGGGCATCGACGGCGACAACCTCTACAGCCACATGAGCGACAACGCCAGTCGCATCGGCCGGTATGTGGGCACCCACCCCGCGAACGGACCGCCACCGGATGCGTTCCCCGGGCAGGATACGTTCGGTGCCGGCTGGCACGCAAGCACGGATTCGCTAATCTGGCCGTAGGCGGGGTGTGGCGTGTCACCGTGGGATGGACCGAGTGGAAGGATAGAGTCGATTGGTCGGGCTGTTCAGACCGACTGGAAAGTCGGTCCCACAGAGAGCTTTCTCACCGGTTGAAAACCGGTGCTACACGGGAAGTCTGCTGCCCGGCGTACTCCGCCTCCGGCGGATGCCACCCATCCACGTCTCGACGGAGGGGCTTCCAAGCGTACCGTGACGGTGTGGTGGTGGCGCAGAATCTGCCGTCACGGGTAGTGGCTGCGAGCCGCCGGGGTGAGAGAGTAGCTCGCGTCTCCTGGACCGCCTCACATCGGCGCTGGGATCAATGATGCCAGCTGTGACGGCGGAGTCGTGGGGCGCTCATACGGTGCCGATAATACCAGGGATGACTTCCCTCGCAGCTCCCGCTTCAGCGAGCAGGCCGCCACCGGTCTTGCCGGAAACGCCGCCAAGCGAAACCGGCGGATCACCGGCGGTGCACGAACTGACGCCCGCTGACGAGTCGGCCTGGGATAGCTACGCAGCGGGGTGTCACCGGATGCCGGATGGCTACGACGAGGACGACACACCGACGAATGCCGCGTCCGCCGTCGGGTATGGCAATACATTCTTCCATACCACCGCATGGATGACGTCGGTACGTGACACGTTCGGGCACCGTCCGCGCTATCTGCACGCTCAACGCGACGGACGAATCGTGGGCATCTTGCCGATGTTCGAGGTTCGCAGTCTGCTCGCTGGGCGGTTGTTGGTCAGTGTTCCCTACGCGGTCGTTGGGGGTGTGCTGGCTGACGATTCCGCGGTCGCGCGGGCGTTGCTCGACCGGGCCGTCGAAATGGCCGATCGCGATGGCGTGTGTTGCCTCGACCTGCGCAGCACTCGACCCATCCACGACGATCTGCCGATCAACGACAGCTACGTCGGTTTCTGGCGGCGATTGCCCGATCGGGTCGAAGACGTGGCGACCTGGATCCCGCGCAAGGCCCGGGCGGTCGGACGTCATGCCCGTGAGCGACATGACTTGCGGGTGGAGTTCGATGATCGCCACCTTCGCGCGGTGTGGAGGTTGTATTCCCGCAGCATGCGACGGCTGGGCTCGATCAACTATCCGTACCGTTTCTTCGAATCGTTGATCAGCAACACGCCGTGTGAGCACCTGGTGTCCCTGGTGCTGGACGGCGATCAACCGGTGGCTGGGTTGGTGAGCTTTCTGTTTCAAGACGCGGTGATTCCATACTTTGCCGGGTGCGACGAACGCGTCAATCGTCTTGGAGGCAACCACTTGGCCTATCTTTCGTTGATGGAACGAGCGGTTGAGATGGGGTTTCGGGTCTTCGATTTCGGACGATCGCGCACGGCCAACAGCGGTTCGTTCAACTTCAAGAAGTTCCACGGGTTTACCCCTCGCCCTCTCGGATACCAGTACTACGTGCCCTCCGGGCGCCGCCGGCCCGACCTGACGCCGTCGAACCCGCGGTATCGGGTGGGACGGAAACTGTGGCGACGACTCCCGCTGTGGGCCACGCGGCCTATGGGGGCGGCGTTGTCCAAACACATACCCGGTTGAGCGGTGAACATCCTCTTTCTAGCCCATCGCATTCCCTATCCGCCGAACAAAGGGGACAAGCTGCGCTCGTTTCACATGCTCGAGCATCTGGCGAGTCGTCACTCGGTCTGGTGCGCTGCGTTCGTGGACGACGATCGCGATTGGCGACATCTGGACCGATTGCAGGCCAGGTGTGAGAAGGTGCACCTCGTGCCGCTGAAACGGCGTCGATCCTTGTGTCGGGGGGCCATCCGGTTGTTGGGCGGTGGAACGATCACCGAAGGCTGCTACTACCGGTCCAACGGTGACATGGCTCGATGCTTGAGCCAATGGTCGCAACAGGTTCGATTCGATGCGGTCCTGGCGTTCTCGTCGTCGATGGCTCGGTACGGGCTGGCCGTCGATGCGCCGCGGCGAGTGCTCGATCTGTGTGACCTGGACAGCGCCAAATGGATGGAGTACGCCGCCCACGCGTTTGGCCCTATCAAATCGTTGTACCGTCTGGAATCCCATAGGTTGGGTGTGTGCGAAGCGGAATGGATCCGGGCGTACGATGCCGCAACGTTGATCACCGAGCATGAAGTCGACTCACTTCCGTACGCCGAGCTACGCGACAGGATCACGATCGTGGGAAACGGCGTGCATGTTTCCCCCGATGTCAAGAACACTCGTGACCACGCCTCGCCCATTGTCGGCTTCATCGGGGCGATGGACTACCGCCCGAACGTGGACGCGGTGCAGTGGTTCGCCGACCGCATCTGGCCGCAGATTCGAGCAGCCGTTCCGCAGGCCCGGTTTCGCATCGTCGGCCGAAATCCCAACCGCCAGGTGCGTCGCCTCGACCGCCGACCGGGGATCGACGTAGTGGGTGAGGTGGCCGACGTTGGCCCGGAGTGTCGAGCTTTCTCGGTCAGCGTGGCGCCGCTTCGGATCGCTCGCGGCTTGCAGAACAAAGTGCTCGAAGCCATGGCTGTCGGAACAGCAGTCGTGCTGACCAGCAAGGCGGCCGCCGGGGTCAGCGTCGTGGACGGCGTCCACTGCCGCATGGCCGACGATGCCGAGTCGTTTGCCGACCGCACCATCGAACTGCTGACCGATCGTGCAATGGCCGATCGTTTGGGACGCCATGCCCGCAAGTTCGTCACCCGCAACCATTGTTGGTCCACCGAGATGACACGTCTGGAGCAGCTGCTCACCGGGCAGTCGGTATCCTCAGGCGATACAGCCCAGGAGTGCGAATCATCGATAACCACGACCGGGGTGGATGCACAAGCGACAGCCGGTGCACCTTGACGTGCGACGGCGGCATGCCTAGCGTAGGCTAGGCTCAGGTCTGTGGGTGCCATGGGCAAACTTGTTTGCCCGTATCTTGCGGCGACGAAACACGGGCAAATCCCGGCCCGCCAGGATCCATGCCACCCCCGGGCGTCACGTGCAAGACTACGCGTGAAGATGCACTAGCCTTGTCGGAGGCGAGCGCTGCCCGGCGATCATTCGCGCTGGGATGCAGCGCTCGATCGGCAGACGCCGATGTTGATCCACGATCCTGCCGCCGGCACGTTGGACCGGCAGTGCGTCCCGCGCTGTTTGGAGGAGTGGCCGAGCGGCTTAAGGCGACGGTCTTGAAAACCGTTGTACGGGAAACCGTACCGGGGGTTCGAATCCCTCCTCCTCCGATATTCGGTTCGTCTGGGCGCAGGTCAGTGCGCTCGTTTGCACCTTGTTTTCCAGCGTTTCGCGCCATGTGGTTCAGGGGTAGGGGGCACGGCTAATCCGTCGCAAGAGCCGCCTGCCGCAGATGCCGGCTGGCAGCAGCGCCGCGAAGTGACGACAGGAGATCGAATTCCGCTTTCCATATGGCGGCCTCATCCGGTCGCCCCCGGGCGTCATAAAGTTCGATGCGGCTTCGGATGGCGGCCCGGACGGTGACATGGCCCGCCGGCCAGACGCGGGCTAACTTGTTGTACGCGTTCAATAAAGGGCATTCAGCTTCGGCGAAGGATCCGGTTCGTGTCAGGCATTGCCTGAGGATCAGTTCCGCCCGGCTGATATGAGGGTCGGACTGGTGGGCGACAAGCGGAAGCGCTGTCAGCCCGTCGAGCACTTCGCGGAGCATGGAGTCGGCCTCGTCCGGCTGGCCCCCGGCCATGACCGCGCGGGCCAGTGTCAAGCGGGCAAGCCAAGTGTCCGGATGCTGCTCACCACGCACTTCCTCCAGGATCTCCAAAGGCGCCTCCGCGGCGCGCTCCGCCTGATCTGGGGCCCCGGTATCGACGAGGACATCCGCCAGTCACCGGGCGGGCTGGACAGGGCGCCATACTTTTCCTGCGCTGCCGATAGCATCTCGTGGCCAATGCTCTCCGCCTCTTTGTGCCTGGGCACTGGCTCAAGGTCTGCCTGAGATACACTGCGGGCAGGCGGGTTTCATAAGCTGCCGGACCCCGGGCCGCCGGCGCCTCCACGGCGAAACGGAGGATCGACTGGGCTCACGATTTTGTGAATTACTCGCACGCTCCGAATCGCGCCAGAACGAATCCCACATCCAACGGATCAACGGCGCCGTCTCCATTTATATCAGCCGCATCGCAGTCGGCCTCGCCCCCGTACGGGTAGGATCTCGCGCCCTGTCTCCCAGATTTTTTGTTCCGAATTCGGCGCCGTTTTCGCCAATCATTATGGGGTTTCGTCTGCTGGGGCCGGGCGACAGCGGAAGAAAGCCCCAGGGAGCGGTACGCGACGGATGCCGCAAAAAAGTTGACCGTATCCCCATGCCAATCGGGTATAATGGACTGGGGAGGCAATTCATCATGCGATGGCACATATGTTCAAGGGCGGCAATGGTGATGCTGGCGGCCGTGGGAAATGCACGGGCGGGGCAGTTGACGCTGGTCGACGACCTGCCCGGCACCTTCATCGACATCTCCAAGACAGGCGGAACGCCTCTAAACCTCGGAGACGATGAAGAGGTTGAGATCGGGACGTTCGCGGGCAATCTCGTTTTTGCGCCCGGAATCGTGGTCGTGGCCAACAACGGCGGGCTCGGGTTCGGCCACGAAACGGTCACCGACCTCGAACCGCTCAACGAACCCATTCCCAGCGACAGCGCTTTTCTCGGCGGACAGGCTGCGCTGGCTTTCTGGGATGACATCGACGACAAGGAAGGAGACGTCTTCTTCACCGAGCTCGAAGGTCGGTTGATCGTTCAGTGGAATGACAGGCCGCTGGTCGACGATCCTTCGCAAACCGTCCGGTTTCAAATACAAATCTTCGATGAGCTCGATCCCCAAGGCGTTTTCGCACAGTTCATCTTTGACGACGCATCCAACGCCGGCGGCGGTGCGAGTGCGACGATCGGGTATCAAGACGGCGGAGCCGGACTCGGCGACGTAGAGTGGAGTTTCAACACCGCAGGCGCGGTAGCCGATGGAACGGTTCTCTCGCTGGTGATGGCTGAGTTCCATCGCCCTCCTGCCGATCTTCCAGGTGATAGCGACCACGACGGCGACATTGACTTGATCGACTTCGCCGCGTTCCATGACTGCGTTACCGGTCCCGGGGTCGTGGAGGTTCCGCCGGGATGCGTGATGTTCGATTTCGACAGTGACCAAGACGTCGACTTCACCGACTATGGCGAACTGCAGCTCGCCTTTACCGGATCGCAGTAGCGATCTTTCCGATTCAACTCTGCCAAGAAGCGGGCGACTGTTGATCTCATTCGGACTGCTCGAGTCGCCGCACGGTCACACTTGACGCTCTAGTCTTCGCTCTTGTCGCCAAGCAGCCGATCGCGATACCGGGAGGCCTCTTCCGCTTTGCCCCAGAGTTCGTACAAATGAACGACGTCTTGCAAAGCCGACCGTGCCGACGGATGGCGAGCTCCCCAAGCATCGACGATGGCTCGCAGACCGCCCAACATCTCCTTCTCAGCCTCGCCGTATCGACCGAGAGCGACCAGGCAGGTACCCCAATTTATCCGCGCTACGGCTAGCTTGGGGTGATCTTCGTGCAGCTTCTTGCGGTAGATGGTGACCGATTCGCGAAACAGAAGTTCGGCGCCGGCCGCATCGCCTCGTCCGAGGTGGATGCGCCCCATCACCGCCAGCGACCCCGCCACACGTGGATGATCGCCGGACAACCGTTTGCGCCGAATGGCCAGCCCCTCGGCGCACAGCACCTCAGCCTCGTCGTATTCGCCTCGGGAGGCGAGTAAATCCGCCAGGCTGTTCAACGTATTGGCTAGCGACGGGTGCTCGGCGTCTCGCAGCTTGCGATCGAGAACTAACGCTTCGCGCAGCAGCGATTCAGCCTCGGAAACTTTTCCCATCGCCATCAGCGTCAACGCGAGATTCTTCAAGCCCGTGCTTACGCCTACCACTTCGTCACCGAAGACTTCCCGCCGGATGGCGAGCGCTTCGCGCAACAGCGTTTCCGCCCCAGCGTAATCGCCGGTCTCCTGGAGCAGCAGCGCCAAATTGTTCTGGCAGACGGCCACTCGGTAATGCTCAGGCCCCAACACATCGCGGAAGATGCTCAAGGCGTCACGATACAACCCCATGGCGTCGTCGTACCGTGATTGGTTCTTCAGCACCGCTGCGAGATTGCACATGCTGGTTGCGACATCTCGATGGCGGTCGCCGAAGAGCGTGCGTCGTATGGTGAGCGCGCGGCGATAGTAGCTCGCCGCCTCATCCAAGAGTCCTTTCCTTTTGAGCAGGACACCCAGATTATTCATCGTTTCCGCCACGGCAGCGTCATGCTCGCCGAACAGCTCCACACGCATCACCAGCGAGCGCCGATACAATCGTTCCGCATCGTCGTACCGACCCGCAGCCCGGGCGAGCATGCCCTGAGCGTTCAACGTCTCGGCTACGGATGGATGCTTCTGGCCGAATATTCTCCGGCGAATGGTGAACGCGGCTTCGAAATGTCGCTCAGATTCGGCGTAATGGCCCAGTTCCCGATAGGTCGCCCCGAGTGTCATGTGAACCTCCGCCTCGACCTCCGGCTCGTCCCCCAGGCCGGTATCGATTTCCCGTGCGGCGTTGTCCAGGATCTCGCGGACGGTGACGTCCTTGCCCTTTTCGCTGGGTTGGGCTGAGGCGAGCATCGAGTTGAGGAACGTGTTCACCCGTTCGGCTTTGCGGGTCTGCTTTTGGGCAACCGCGTTGGCCCGAATCGCGACACGACTCTGCCAGCTGGTCGCCACCATTCCTGCGATCAGAGATAGGAGCACGACTCCGGCCGCCGTCACCGGCACCTTGTTGCGGCGAATGAACTTGGCGGCGCGATAGGAAAACGTGTCCTTTCGGGCGATCACCGGCAGTCCAACCAGATGTCGTCGGATGTCCTCGGAAAACTGCTCGATGGAGGCGTATCGGCGGTCGGGCTCCTTCCGCATGGCTTTGAGTACGATTGAGTCAAGGTCGGCGGCCAGCGGGCGCCCGGGGGTGGTCTTGGGCGGACCGGCCCCCGAGGTGATGGCGACGGTGCTGGGTTTGGCGGGTTCTTCTTCACAAATCGCCCGCTCGATCTCATGCGGGATACGGCTCTTGATGCTGTAGGGGCGACATCCGGTCAAGAGCTCGTACAGCACGACGCCCAGGGAGTAGACATCGGTCGCCGTGGTGATCGGCTCGCCGCGTATTTGCTCGGGACTGGCGTACTCGGGCGTCATGATCCGTCCAGCGGTGACCTGCGTCGCGGCCGTCGGGCGCGTCGGATCGAGCACCTTGGCGATGCCGAAATCAAGCAGTTTCGGAACGCCGTCCGCGGTGACCAGGATATTGCTCGGCTTGAGATCGCGATGCACGATCAGGTTTTGATGGGCAAAGAGGACCGCCGAGCAGACCGTACGAAATAGCTCCAGCCGCTCAACGACTGAGAGCCGACGATCGTCGCAATATCGATCGATCGAGACGCCGTCGACGAACTCCATCACCAGATAAGGAAGCCCGTCATCGGTAACTCCCCCATCCTGAAGCCCGGCGATGTTGGGGTGTTCGAGCCCGGCCAGCGTTTGCCGCTCCATGCGGAAACGCACGATCGTCTCCGGGGTCGCGAGGTGACGCTTGATCAGCTTGATGGCGACCTTTTTTTCGTATTGACGATCGGCGCGTTGGGCGAGAAAGACAGCCCCCATGCCTCCGGCGGCGATGGGGCGAAGCAGTTCATACGCCCCGACCCGTCGCCCCTTCATGCTTTGAGGGCCAGCATGGTCCAAGAGTTCGGGGAACGCGTCGGCGGCAGATCCGTCGAGAAATGTCGGCGACCGGTCGCTTTCGGCGAGTATCGATTCGACCTCCACACGCAATTCGGCATCGTCCGCGCAAGCCTCGGAGAGGTACGCGTCCCGCTCCGCCGCACCCATCTCACAGGCGGAGTCGAACAGTTCACGAACTCGTTGCCACTGCGGGGCGGTCATTTCACTCTTCTTTCGTGATCTCGCGGTGCAGCCAACCCCTGGCCATCTTCCACGCCCGCTTCACAGTCATTGCGGAAACCCCGAGCACCTCGGCTGTTTCCTCAATGCTCAGTCCGCCGAAGAACCGCAGCTCGACCACCCGACTTAATTGCTCATCCACGGACGCCAACTCGGTCAGGGCATCGTCCAGCGCCACCAGATACTCCTCCCGATACTCGAACGGCTCAATGATCTCGTCCAGTGAGAACTTTTGTCGATCGCTCCCTCGCTTGGCCGCCCGGCGCCGCCGGGCGTGATCGATCAGGATCCGCCGCATCGCTTGGGCGGCCACGTTGAAGAAGTGGGCACGCCCCTCCCATACCATCTCGCGATCCCCCACCAAACGGAGGTAGGCTTCATGGACCAGGGCGGTCGGTTGGAGCGTGTGATCGCGCCGCTCGCTTCGAAGATAATGGCCTGCCAGATAACGTAACTCGTCGGACACCAAAGGCCAAAGTTTCTCCAACGCGTCGGCGTTACCCGCCGCCAGCTCATCCAGCATGCGCGTGACGTCGCCGCTCGTCGGTCGCGCCCGAGTGGATGCATCCGGTTTATCGTGGTCCTTTTCCGACGTCATTTGCGCCATCCATTATAGAGACCGGCCGTAGGGAAGCCCACACCCAGACCGGTTCTTGTAGGCACCAGGGGTGAAGGCGTAGACCATCACGCGAAGCCCACCCGCTTCGCGGCCGGTGGGTTGCATGCCCTCGCACGAGCCAGTCGCGAATCGGCGTGCCGAGGACGTACAGACACATGCATGGCATCCGTTCCAACACCGCCCGCCGCGCCGTTATCGGCTCCTTTGGACGTCGCATTACCCGCGGAGGAAAAAAATGAATGAATATGCCGTAGCCCTTGCGTTCGTCTGTCTAGTCAGCATTCCCGCACAAAAGCCGACCAGAGCCGAGTCGTTCGTCCATTGGGAAAACGCCCACGTTCATCCGCTGGAGGTGACACCGGACGGCACGAAGCTCCTCGCGGTGAACACGGCGGACAACCGGCTCGAGGTATTCGACATAAGCAGCGAGACCGTTCGGCCACTCGGCTCGATCCCTGTCGGCCTGGATCCCGTGTCCGTTCGAGCGCACGACAATCACGTCTGGGTGGTCAATCACATCTCGGACAGTGTGAGCATCGTCGACCTGAAGTCGATGAACGTCGTGGCCACCATCGATACCGCTGATGAACCGGCTGACGTGGTCTTCGCCGGCTCGCCGTTGCGGGCGTTTGTATCGTGCTCGCAGGTCAACCTGGTGCAGGTCTTCGATCCGTCGGATCCGTCCGCTCCCCCGATTGAGATCCCCATTGAGGCTGAGGAACCTCGCGCCATGGCGGTCAGCCCGGACGGTTCCACGGTCTACGTGGCCATCTTCGAGTCGGGTAACAACTCAACCATCTTGGGTGGCGGCGCTGCCAGCGAGGACTTCTTTCCACCGAACATGGTCAGCGATCCGGACGGTCCCTACGGTGGGCTGAATCCGCCACCCAACGACGGCGATCAGTTCTCGCCGACGCAGAATCCCAACAATTCCGCGCCGCCACCGGTCGGGCTCATCGTCAAACAGAATAGTGACGGTCAATGGCTGGACGACAACAACGGGGATTGGACGGAGTTCGTCAGCGGTCCGTTGGCGGATCGTTCCGGTCGGCCGGTAGGATGGGAGCTAGTCGATCGTGATGTAGCCGTCATCGATGTGAAGACCCTCGAGGTAACGTACGTTCGGCATCTGATGAACATCTGCATGGCCCTGGCGATAAACCCCGCCACCGGTCAGGTCACGGTCGTCGGAACCGACGCGATCAACGAAGTCCGCTTCGAGCCCAACCTGAACGGACGCTTCGTGACGGTCAACCTCGCCTTGGTGCCCACCGATGGCACCGATCCCGCCGTCATCGACCTCAACCCCCACCTGGACTACACCACCCCCACGATTCCGCAGGCCCAACGCGACCTGTCGATCGGAGATCCGCGCGGCATCGTGTGGAACGCCGCGGGCACGCGCGGTTATGTCACCGGAATGGGGGCGAACAACGTCGT
>JADFPW010000109.1 GCA_022562105.1 Planctomycetota bacterium | reverse complement strand
CTCGGTGAAAACTATCTTGCCGTCGCTCCCGTACAGCGAGAGGGTATTTTCAAAGTTGGGCATTCGAAAGCCGCAGACCACCGTGCCGATGGCGCCATGGGAGAACCTGAGACACAGGGTGGCCAGATTTTCCAGAGGGCGGCCGCCGGTTTGCCCATCGGTAATCGCGGTGAGTTCGATCACGTCCTGGCCCAGCATGAATTGCAGATCGTCGACGCAGTGGATACCGAGAGCCATCATGGCGAACGCGCCTCCCGCATTTTCCGGTTCAGTCCACCATTGGCTGTACCCGCTGCGGGGCTGAGGGTGTACCGCGCCTTGGACACCGGTGCCGAACTGGGCTTGGGCCAGGGCCACCGTGCCGAGGGCGCCCACCGAGATTAATTCCTTGGCTTCGATCCTTCCCGGATGTTGGCGCAGTTCGAACCCCACTCCCAGGGTTATGCCATTGGACTTGGCCGCTCGAACACCCTCACCCTGGCCCAGCCGGGCACGTTGCTGCGGCCGGCGAGGCGCTCCGCCGACGGCGGACTACTCTTTCAACGGTCTGCTAGCTCGGCGTTGAGTCGCTCCTCGAGGAGATTAGCGACCGTAGCAGTTCACCGCATGCCTGTTGCTCATGGACCGCCGCCTTCGACGGTCACGGATGGTCTGCACAAGTCGCCCAATCCACCACGCCTACCTGCCGCGGATCATCCGTCCAATGGTTGGATGGGCCAGCAGTTGCTCGTAAAGATCCTCGGCGATCCTGCGGTGGGCCTCCACATTGGGGTGCGGATCCGCTTTGTTGGGGTCCGCAGCGGGGTGCAACCAGAGTTCCATCGGGCCCACGTCGGCGTACGCCTCGAACACCGGAAAGATCGGCAGGTCGCCCGTTTCCAGCAGCTCCCGCGTGCGCACCAGATCCTTGCCTAGGTTCTTACCTCCTTCACGCCGCAGGAGGAAGACGGCAACCGTAGTGTCCGTCTGGCGGGCGTACCGGGTCAGCTCACGCAGCGTGCCCAGGAGAATCTCCTCCTGGAACGGTTGGATCTTGCGTTCCAGTCGCTTCAAGGCGTCCCTGCGTGCATCGCATCCGGATTCCCGGACAATCTTTCGCAGGAACTGGAAGTGGATCGGTCCGTCCTTGTACACCCTTCGAGCCAGTCGCGTATGTTGAATCGTCAGATCCCGATCCGTCGAGCTGACCAGAATCAAATCGGGCTCGAAATCTCCCACCTTGGTTTGAACCAGGTACACCCGCTCCAAGAGGTGATAGCCTGCCACAGAAAAGTTGATCACCTCATACCGATCATATCTCTGGCCCGCAAGCTCGCCGTTGAGCCGTTCCTCAATCAGGTTCCCGAAAGTCTCTTCCTCCAGCACGCCCGTGCCCATGGTGTTCGAGCCGCCCACCAGCGCGATTCGAAACGTCCTCCGCGGCTTCTTTTTCGTGTAATCGGATCGATCTCGCTGGCCCCACTGATTGATTTCCAGCGGAGCCCCTTTGAAAATGACCCGCGCCCCGGGCAACAACTCCCAGAGCAGGCAATTATCGACGTACCGTATCGCCCCGCTCTCTTGAATACCCTGTTTCTTGCGCCCGTCCCTTAGCCGCAGCGGTGCGGCGTCAAGCAGGGTGATCGGGCTCAGCTCGCCCTCCTCGTCCTGCAACAGCTCCCCATAGTAGTTTTGCGTGGCGACGCCTGCCGCGTGGGTGTTCACCTGGACATTGCGGACATCCGCGATCAGGGCTCCGGCCGTCGTACCGAACGGAGAGTCGTACCACAGTCCACCCGCCGTCGCCACAGCCAATACGATCAGTATTATCGTGGCTCGACTACTGTCCGTGCTAATCGTTCTCAAACCCATCTGCCCTTCCCTTCACATCCCCGACGTAGCCTTGCTTGGGTCACCGCTCGAACACATAGGTGACCGTATCCCACCACTCCGCCAACGGTACGCTCCAGATGGACCAAAGCACCGAAATGGTAATGTACACGCCGAGCGTCTTAGCCACACGGATGAGGAGGGCCACCGGCTTGGAGCGCTTCTTGGGCTTGCCACCCCGAGTCTCGTACAACACGGTGATCAGCACCAATGCTCCGAACGCTCCCCAGAACGCATAATCCCTCGCGTAAATCGCGAAGCTACCCTTGATCCAGAACATCTGGTAGCCGTGCAGAACGGTGGTGGCGGCAAACACGACCACCGTAGCCACGATCAGAGCCAGCCGCTCATTGATCTTGCGCAGTCGGAAGAAGACCGGATAATAGAAGGAGTTCACCATGAAGTCCTTCCAGTAGATGTTCATCCGTCGCCAGAAGTCCGTAAAGCTCGAGGCCAACAGAAACTTGGAGTTGGTTTCCGGAAGGTTCCATCCGAACAGATGCAGCATTCCCGCGATGAAGTGGAAGAGTCCCGAGACCCGCAAATACTGCAGGTACATCTGGAATACAAACAGGATGAGCGTAAACACGTTCTGCACTTGATCTGAGGCCACCTCCCGCTGATAGAGGATGCGGAAAATACACATGTGGGTGACGCCGCGGACCATCCATAAGATCCCTTTCTGGGCGGATTCGTGAATGTTGTACGCATAGTATCGACGTTTGAACGTCGTGTAGTCGATCACCGGAAAGAGAGGGAAGAACAGGTTGGGCAGGAGGAAGAAGTAGCACATAAAGTCGGTGAGTGTCTCCGGCTGACGAGAGGCCTTTACGGCCGCCGCATAGATGATCATGCGGAACATGAAGATGGCCCCCAGTATCGCCCACTCGCCGCCGGAGAGCCACAAATCGTTCGCCCGGCCGTAGGCCAGCCCACACCCCCCCGCCACCACGACGGCGACCCTGACCCCAAAGGGTACCGGGAGGCGCAGGCAGCCGTAAAAGAAGAGCCCGACCACGACCGTAGCTGCCAGAAACGAGGCTGCCCCGCCCATCTGCACCCAGAAATCCCGGGAGCCGACCGTGAGCCAATCGTCTGGGCCAAATGCGGCGAAGACTCCTACGAACGAAAGCAGAACGAATACCGTTTTCTTGTGCCGAAAGGGAGTCCAGTAGTGGACCGCGAAGCCGAGGAACGCTACCACGCACAGGGGCAAGGGCACCGAAAGGACGCCTCGGTTGAGGTTCAGCCCCTCGATCACAAACAATAGTACCGCCAACTGAGCCGCCAGGAAGGCGAAACGCCACGGCACGGGTTGTGCGTTGGGGACGTCCTCTCTAGGTCCACCCTTGGCCTGCGCTCCCTGCGGACGTTGTTCGACACTGGAAGTCACTGAATCCGTGACCGTCATTCCTCGGTTCTATCCATCACTCAGTGGTCACTTTCACAGTAAGACCCACGTCAGCGGAACTGATTTCGCGGCACCTTGTGCACCCCAACGGTCAGCTCCGCGCCACGGCCACCGGTCACCCTATTCGGCGCGGAGCATCTCGCCAATCGTCGGATCGGCCAGCAACAACTCGTAGAGATTGTCTGCAATTCTGCGGTGGCCTTCGATGTTCGGATGCGGATCCGCAAGGTCCGGGTCCGTATAGGGACCGATCCACAATGCCATCGGCTCGGTTCCTTCGTAGGCCTCGAACACCGGGAGCACCGTCAGATCCTCCCTCCGCATCACCTCCAGGGTCCTCACCAGATCCGCGTTGAGCTTCTTCCCGCCGACGCGGCGCAGCAGGAAGATGGCCATCTCCACGTTCCTCTCTTTCGAGTAGTTGGAAAGCTCCCTCACCGTTCTCATGAGCAGCTCTTCCATGAATGGGTGGAGCTTGCGTTCCATACGTTCTTTCTGGTCCACCCGACGATCGACTCCGGCCTCCTTGACGAGCCGGCGCAGGAATGGGAAGTGAATGTCCTGTCGCTTTTTCAGCTTGCGGGCCAGACGCTCGGGTTGGATCGTCAAATCCTTGTCCGTGCCGCTGACCAGGATCAGATCCGGATCGAACTCGCCGACCTTCTCCTCCACCAGGTAGAGCCGTTCCAAGAGGTGATAGCCACCCATCGAAAAGTTGAGCACTTCGTAGCGATCATAGTATTGGCCGGCGAGTCCTTCGTTTAGTTTCACCTCGAGTAAGTTGGCGAAGCATTGCTTCTCCAACACGCCCGTACCCATTACCGTGGAGCCGCCGACCATGGCGATCCGAAATGTCCCATCGGGTTTTTCCTTGGTGTAATCACGCCGGTCGCGCATCCCCCATTGGTTGATCTCCAGCGGCAATTCATGAAACGTCGTGCTTGCATTGGGGATGAACTCCCACGGAAGGAACGTACCGGGAATGCGTGCGGCGCTGCTGTTTCCAATGAACGTCGCGGGATTCCTGTCTCGGTTGCGACCGATATTAAGGTTCCGCATCATACGTTCCTGCCCCTCTTCCGCACGTTCGCTCTCCAGTATCTCGCCATAGTAATTCTGGGTAAACGCGCCTCTGTCGACGGAGTTCTGACCACTATTGCGAACGTCGGCGATGAACGATCCTGCGGTAGCACCGAGCAAGTCATCGTACCACAGCCCGCAGACCGCCATGGCGTTGATTCCCAGCAGGAGTAGCACCGCGCGCGTGCCATCCGTATTGACCCTTCCTAGACTCATTTCCGAGTTCCTCCGACTGTTCCGCGGCCGGCGCTTCGCGGGCGACCCGCGATGCGCTCACCACCGCGCCTCGTCAATGTCCCAAGGCGTTCTTGGCGTCCATGTGTGCGTATGGTGCTGTTAGTTTTGGAACACATAGCTCACCGTATCCCACCATCGTTGCAGTGGCATGCTCCAGACGGACCAGATCACCGATATGAAAATGTACACGCCGATCGTCCGGGCGACCCGGATGAAGAACGCCACCGGCTTGGATCGCTCCTTCTTGACTCCGCCGAAAGCGGCGTCGTACAACACGTTGAAGATCACCACGGCTCCGAATGTTCCCCAGAATACGTAATCCTGCGAGTGTATCGCGAACTCACGCTTGATCCAGAACATCTGGTAAGCGTGAAGGACGGTGGTGGCCACGAACACGACCGCGGTGGCCACCGAGAGGGCCACCGTCTCGTTGAGCCGCCGCAGGCGAAAATAAATTGGAAAGTAGAAGATGGTGACCATGAAATCCTTCCAATATATGTTGGCCCGGCGCCAGAAGTCGGTAAAACTGGAGGAGAGAAGATACTTCCGGCTGGTTTCCGGCAGGTTCCAGCCGAACAAATGGAGCATTCCGGTCACAAAGTGAAACAAGCCGGACACACGCACGTACTGAAGATAGAACTGAAAGAGGAAGAGCACCAAAGTAAAGAAGTCCTGCACCTCTCGGTGGGCGATTTCCCGCTGATACAAGATGCGGAACAGGCACAGGTGGGTTAGACCTCGGGCCATCCAGAAGATTCCCTTCTGGGCGGATGCGTGGATGTTGTTGACATAGTAGCCGCGCTTGAACTTCGTATAATCGACCACCGGGAACAGCGGGAAAAACAGGTTGGGCAGGAGATAAAAATAGCACATAAAGTCGCCCAGCTTCTCCGGTTCCCGGGCGACCATCACCGCCTTGGCGTAAAGGATCAAACGGAACATGAAGATGCCCGCCAAGACGGTCCACTGGCGGTCGGTCAGCCAACGATCGTCGCCTCGCCCATAAACGAAGGCCGCCCCCACGCCCACGATCACCGCGATGCGAAACCAGAATGGAATCGGAAGACGCAGCGTCCCGTAGAAGAAGAGTCCAACCGCCAGCAGCGCCACCAGAAACGTGGCCGCTTGGCCGATCTGGACCCAAAACTGGGAGCTGGTCACCGCCAGCCAGTCGTCCGGACCGAACACCGCGAACACCGCACCGAGGGACAGGATCACAAACCCGACCCTTTTTAGATGGAAAGGCAACCAGTAGTGGACCACGAAGGCCGCGAAGCCGTATACGCACAGGGCAAACGGGAGGGCGACCCCGGCCCCTTGGGTCAGGTTCAACCCCTTGACCGCGGTCAACAGGAGAACCAACTGCAGCACCAGGAGGGCGAATCGCCGCGGGACAGGTCGCGCGTTGGGGACGTCTTGCCTGAGCAATTCTCGCCCCTGGGTCGGCTGCGGAGGCGTCTCGGCGCTGGTACCTGCGGATTCGGTGACCGTCATCCCGGCAAGCTCTCCACTGCAAAGCAATCCCTGCCGCCTCGAAGACTGCCGGGAATCATCCTCAAGACCAATGTTTCTCTCCCGTGGCGCCCAAGCCTCCAGCCTCGGCGACCGTTTCTGGGACAGAACGATTGGGTAGCGCCTCTATGTTGCGCCGGCGGCGCCCCGCCTAGGGACGCCAGCAAGGGTAGCATCGGCACTTGTAGACCGCAAGCACAGGCGGGTCATGGCCTGGCCAGCTTCGATAGAGCGTGCCTCGTACCGACTACAACGCCGACACGACAGTGATGGGCGTAAGTAGCGAGGAGTCGCTGACCCGGCATGCCACTGAGCTTCCCGAGGTCAACTCGCCGTGGGCGAATCGATTGGTTACCAGCACCTCCGCAAGGCCTCGGGGCCGTGTACACCCTACGCCCGGTATTCTGCACAGCCGGTAAGCTCGTGCCTTTCGACCGTTGTAATGACGCTTCATCCGCCCATCCGCTCGGCAGATTGCCTTTTGGGCTTTGGGGTGCTACATTGTGATCATTAGGGCTCGTTGCAGGCGATCGCCACAGGGACGGTGTGCCGGTTCCGTACAGGGGCCTTTTGGCTCCGGATCGGCTTGAGGTCTCTGCACACGATCAGAATGCCGGTGATCATGCGTCCGATCGCGGAACGGGGCGATGGCTGGTGCACGAGGTCACGCCGGGGCGCCTGGGGACCGCATGTTGAAGATCAGGGGCAACTCGTCTTCAGCGAGGTGAGGGTCGACAAGGAGTGAACTCGATGCATCTCGATATGATCTTGGCTCATGCGCCCAGTGTCTACGATTTCAGAAACCGCGACGACGTGCTGTTCGCCTACTTGAGCAACTCAGACAGCGTTCACGTCAGTCCGATCTTCGAGATGCCGCCGGTGGGCATCTTCGCCCTGGAGCAGCATCTCAAGCGGTGCGGGTTCGACGTTCAGTTCTTCAACATCGCCTCCCAGATGCTCCGCTATCCGGAGTTTGACGTACCGGAGTTCTTCCAGCAAGTCCAGGCCGATTACCTCGGCATCGATCTTCATTGGCTGGTTCATTGCCATGGCGCACTGGGATTGCTCGAGCTCTACAAAGAGATTCATCCCGATGCCAAGACGGTTCTCGGCGGAATCGCCTCGACCTATTATCATGAGGAGCTCATCGAGTATCCGCAGGTCGATTATGTCATTCGCGGCTTCGATGCCCTACTGCCCCTCGAGCAACTGCTCAAGGCCAAGAACTCGCCCGGTTCACTCCGCGAAATCCCGAATCTGACCTGGAAGCATGCGGGCGGCATCAATATCAACGAGATGACCTACGTTCCCGAGGTGTACACTGCCGCCGTCGACTGGAAGCAGGTATTCGGCGACCGAACGAACATGACCCCCTACAACCTGGTGATCCCGCAGGCCGGGTGCGAATACAACTGCAAATGGTGTGGAGGCAGTCGGTACTTTTTCGCCAAGTACATGGGCCTCAAGAAACGTGTACAGAAAACGCCCGAGGTTCTGCGCGCCGAACTCGAAAGCATTGCTCGAGGCACCACCAACAAACAAACCATTACCATGATCGATTTCTGGCATGAGTACCCAAGTCTCTTCGAAAATGCCACCGACATCTTCCTGGACGAGAACATCGATACGGTACATTTCGGCCTACATCGGCTGCCGAAGGTGGAGAAGGCGCTCCGAATGGCCGGCCCGGTCAAGGCGGTCATCGAGCTCTCGCCCGATTCTCATGATCACGTGGTAGCCAAGGCCAGCGGGCGGGGTACCTATACCATGGACAAGATGGAGGATTTCATCGACGCCCTTCTCGATAATGTATACTCATTCGAGATCTATTATATGCTCGGCTTGCCGCAGCAAAGCTCGGAGAACATTTTCGAGAACGTCGAATACTGCGAACACTTGCTGAAAAAATATGAAGGACGCCGAGTGACTCCCTACGTGTGCCCCATGCTTCCGTTCCTCGATCCGGGAAGTGAGATCTACGATCATCCCGAGCAGTTCGGCTACAACATCTACCACCGTACCGTCGAGGACCATCGCCAAGCGCTGGTGAGCATGAATTGGAAGTCACGGCTCAATTACGACACGCAGTGGATGAGTCGCGACGAGCTGGTTAGCACTTCCTACGAGGCGGTTCGCAGACTCACCGAACTCAAGTGCCAATACGGCAAGCTGCCTCGAGGGTTCGCCAAGTCGATAACGGATCTGATCGACAAGACCCGCGTGTTGCTGGCCGACATCGAGGAATACGAAGCGATGCAACCTGGGTCGGAGCGGGACAAGGTTGAGCCGCAAATCAAGGCACGAATCCTGGAATACAACCAGGCCCAGCTCAGTGCGGTCCTCAGTCAGCAGCGCCCGGTGGACCTCGGCTTCTCCAAGAAGCAATGGTTCGACACCGACGAAGCCTTTGAATCGGCAGCCAGTTCGATGCTCGAGCCGGTCGAGTGAGACAATCCATCGAAGACGGCTGACCGGTCACGGTCAGACTAGCGCCTATCCCAAAACGCATCGAGGAGGCGATCCGAACCGAGCCGCGCGCGTAAGCAAGCGGTTTTTCGGCATCCGCTCCCTCACGGTCGCGGCTCGGTTCGGAAAAACAGCGGTACTTATGAAACGATACGACTGGGGCCACGATCGGCCTGGACCGTTGCGCTGGAGCAACGCCGATTCTCGCGGATGCACGCACCGGTCAACCGCAGCGAGCAAGCTCGATCCTAGGGATTGGACAAGGCGACAGAACCCATCAGGAACGTCCGATTGGCTCGCGTGGCGGACCGGCTGGTGCCGAAGAATACCGGTCAGGACCGACGTTGGTGACGGCGGTGCCGGAGCCGGAACCAAAGTTCGTTTCCCGGTTGCAAGCGGGCAAACCGTCAGATAAAATCAGTGCCGAATTGGTAACGACGCCTAATGGGCCGCGCTAAGCGAGGAGAACCATGAGCGATAATGCAGACGTGAAGGAAAAGATCAGGAGCTATATCCTGCAGGAGTTCTTGCCGGGCGAGGACGCATCGAACCTCAAGGACGACACGCCACTGACCAGTTCGGGAATACTGGACTCGGTGTCCACCCTAAAGCTGGTCCGATACGTGGAAGATACCTACGATTTGATCGTAGAGGCCCATGAGGCATCATCCGATTTCGACAAGCTCGAGGACATCGTCGCCATGATCGCACGAAAGGCTAAGTGATCGGCTGGCGGCCGGCGCGAAGATCGCCCTGCCGGTGACGCAGGCTCGGCCGACGGGTATCGTAACAAAGGAAATGCCATGAGCGACCGAGACGAGATTCGGGACCGGATCCGAACCTACCTTCTGCAGGAGTTCCTGCCCGGTGAAGACCCGGCCAACCTGAAGGACGACATGCCGCTGACCCGATCGGGGATCCTGGACTCGATCAGCAAGCTGAACCTGGTCAAGTTCGTCGAGGAGACCTACGAAATCTCCGTGGAAGCCAACGAAGCTTCGTTTGAATTCGATCGGATCGAGGACATCGTCGCACTGATCGAGGGCAAGCAATGAGCGATCGGCAGCCGGCCGACGTATGGTCGAACGGATGCGCCGACGTCCGCCCCATCCGGACGAGCGTCTTGGCCCTCAACTCGCTTCACGGTCCACGCAAGCCGCAGGTTTGCTAATCCGTCTGGGTGAATGACGGGCCCGCGGCGGACGAGCCGCCCATTACGGGAACGCACGCATTGCCATCCTACGCACGCATCCTGACTCGGACGGTATTCTACCTCTGGGTCAGCCAATTCGCGTTGCTGGCCGCCATTCAGAATCCGGGCAACGACTACGATAAAGCCCTGCTGACCCGCATGGTGGATGGCACCGGGCACAAGCCGTTCGTACTGCGAACGCTCCTGCCGACGACGGTACGACTGATTCTGGCGGTGATTCCCGATTCGCTGGAAAACACGCTCCAGGATCGCTTGGGTGACTTCGAGCTATTCGCGCTGACCAGCGCGCCGGACGAAGATCATGTCAGCCTCTACCTGGTGGCCTATACCTTGGAGTGGCTGGCACTGATCGGCTGGCTGATTGTGCTTCGGCAAGGCCTGATTCACTTCTATGGCGATCGGGGATTGGTGACCGACATGCTGCCGATCCTAGCGGGCATGCTCCTGCCCTGCCTGTATCGACACGTGGCCTACGACTACGACTTTCCGCAATTATTCCTCTTCACCACAGGGCTCCTGTTGCTGCTGCGTCACTCCTGGCGGGCGTACTATCCGATTCTCTTGTTGGCCGCTTTGGGAAAGGAAACGGCGCTCCTATTGCCGATCGTTCATCTCCTGGGGCGCGATTCTCGACTGACGGGTTCGTCCTGGATGAAACACGCTCTTGCTCAGCTTGGCATCGTGGGGATCGTGCGTGTCGTGCTGCAGTTCGTTGTCTTCGCCGACAATCCCGGAACGGGCGTCGAGGTCTGGTTCTCTCGCAACGTGGCTTTCTTGAGCAACACCACCCTCATGTGGTTCTGGTTCAACGAGGTGGGCCACTACAGCCTGTTTCTCCCCGCCACTTGCAATGTCCTCTTTCTGCTGGGCTTGCCGCTGGTGGTATGGGAATGGTCGAGCAAACCCACCGTGCTTCGACGGGCGTTGTGGATTACGCCGCTGTTGGTGGTGTTGACATTTATCATGGGACAGGTGGACGAGGTCAGGGTCTATTATCCGCTGGTCCCCATCTTCTTCTGGCTCAGTGCTCATACGCTCCTGAAAATGAGCCCACGGGTCGGAAGCACGCTCCGGAGTGGATAGCTTCGGGGTCGTGCGGCGGCCCGGTACCGGATGAAATCGGGGAGAACTCTATGGCGCGTACGAGTCTTGTCCGACGCGGCATCGCCTGGACAATGGCTGCGATCATCGTGGGCTCCGTCGTGTTTTGGGGCGTGACCCACGAGCGACTCCCCGAGAACATTCGCATTGCCACCGCAGCTTCGGGCGGGCTGTATCACGAGTTTAGGGAGGCGTTGGGTGCGGAACTCATTCGGCGTCGAGGCCTCGAAGTTGCGGTCCTGGAAACGGAAGGATCACCCGAGAATCGCCGACGACTCCTCGACGGGACCGCCGAGCTGGGCGTCCTGCAAGCGGGCTCGGTGTCGATGGATGGGTTGGTGGCGTTGGCTCCACTGTACCGCGACGTGATGCTGGTCGTGGTGCGAGATGGACGGGGGATCGAAGACGTCCGGGCGCTGGCCGGCAAACGTGTAGCCATCGGTCTGCATAGCTCGGGGATGCAAGTATCGGCCCTCGGACTGCTCGAGCAATACCACATCGCCCTCGATAGTTTGGAAGCCGAGGAACACTAGAACCTATCCCAAAACCGCCAACGAGCCGCGAACTTCAGTTCGCGCGGTGCCCCGTACCCTTGAAACGCAGTGCAAAACGAGTCGTACTCCGGAACCAAATCCTCGCCAGGCAGGTAGTGGGATAGGCTCTACTTTCTTGACTTGCTGGACGATCCGACGTTGGACGCGGCCATCGTGACCACCGGCCTACTGAACCCGGATTTGGAGACCCTACTCGGTGCCGGTGAGTTTACGCTATTGCAGGTGGATCAGGCGGACGCCTTCTGCATTCGTCATCCCTCGTTTGAGCCGATCGCGGTGCCGGCAGGGCTGTTCGGCGTGGACGAACCCGTCCCACCGACGGCGTTGCCTACCGTAGCGACGACGGCGTTTCTGGCTACGAAGGAAGGGGCATCCGCGTTGTTGGTGGAGCGGGCGTTGGACGCCCTGTATCGCGGCGGGGTGCAGTCGCGCATCTCGACACTCATCACCGCCGGGCAGGCTCGGAAGTGGCAAACGGTGCCGATGCACCCCGCGGCGCAGAGGACTGCCATCCATTGACCTTGCATGACACTGGTCGTACTCTCGGCCCATGGCCGCAGCTTCCAAGGTCAAGCCGACGCACAAGGCGGTCAAGAGCTACTACGCCGCGCTGGCGGCGTACGCCGACCAGAGC
>JADFPW010000108.1 GCA_022562105.1 Planctomycetota bacterium | reverse complement strand
CCTGGTTTCAGAACTTCCGTAGACTGTGTATTAGATGGGAGAAGTCAACGACCATGTTCCAGGGATTTCTCCACCTTGGATGCACCATGTTGCTCCTCAAACAGGTTCTGGGATAGCCTCTAGTGCCTTCCTGCACCAAGAGCTCTTCGTTCAAGAACAGGCCGGTATCGATGTCGGTGTTTGCGTCGTCCCAATCACCGTACCAGAGCACATCGCCGGAATCGCTGATCTCCAGCGGGCCGCTACCGAAGGACGTGAAAACCGAGGCACCGCCGATGGCGTCAAGCGTGTCACCCTCCTGTCGGAACGTCTCGCCGTTCTTGACCAGCAACAGATTGCTACTGGAGTCACCCTGCGGCGAGCCGCTGAAGACGTGGGCGTGGCTCTTGTGACCAATCTTACGTTGTACGGTGTCAACATTGCCAGCCTATCCCACAACATCACCTCCGTCCCGCGGACGTGACTGAATCCTTGCCAAGCAAGTTCTGAAAAACAAATTTGGTGTCTAACTTGAGAGTTTATGAACATGTAAGTGCTTGCGAAACAATAGGTTATGTCCAACTGTCTCTCGGCAATGGAGAGCCAAGGACAAGAAAGTTCTTGACAGACTGGCGGTTCCGTCCGATAATCCCCGCGCTGGAGGCCGGAGAAGGACAGCCGCGTCACGGGCCGCGTCGGGCGCTCCTGCCCCTGAACCCTCATCAATCGAGCGGTCCTGCACAAGGAGAGTCATCCGTGAATCTACCCCCCCCCATGTCTAACGGAGTTGCACAATCCAAGCCCAAGCTGACAAACTGGATCCCCACCCTAGACGACGTCACGTGAAACTGGCTAGGCGTCTAGCGGTCGGATTCACCTGCCTCTTGCTTTCCTTCTCCATGATCCTTCAGCAAACGCAGGCCTACCCCATACTTTGGAATGACCCATCGATAGAAACAACCACCTTCCGGCCGGGTTTCTGGGAGGCACTGGGAGGGCATCTTGGGCTCGGCATGATGTCGCTCAAACGTGGCTGGCAGCAGCACCGGATGTCAAACCGTGGTCAAGGGGTTGGACCGCGAGGCGCCGCTTCGGATGCAGGGATTCCCTACCGCTGGCAGGCGGCCGACACGTTTCTCTCGGTCGCCGGGATCTCCGGCCATGTGAACCTGGCCAATGGCAACCTGCTGTCCGTTGTTCACCTCTCCGACTTCGGGGGGCTTTCGCAGGTCTCGTTCGATCTGTTCTACAACAGCACGGATGCCGGAATGAGCACTGTGGGTGGCTGGCGACACTCCTACTCGGACACGCTGGAGTATGTCAATGACAATACGCGCATCTGGACCACCAGCGACGGTCGCCTGGTGACCTTCACGAAAGAGGATTCGACTTGGAACGCACCGAGCGGGGTCCGGCTCGAACTCATGTACAATTTAGCCCCCGATGAGTGGACCGTTACAGACAAGGGGCACAACCAGCGCGTTTTTGACGGAAGCGGTGGAGAACTCCTGCGCGTGCTCAACGATGCCGGGAACCCGCTCAACATGTCGTACGACGGTTCAGGTCGCCTGGAGACCATCACCCAGCCCCTGGTGATCGCGCACGGAATTGACGCAAACAAGATCGAAATCAGCTACGACTGCAACGGGCGCATCGATGAAATCGCCCTCCCCCGCATCACCAACCCGGGCGAGATCCTAATGCCACTCATTGGACGTACGATGGAGATGCAATACGACGCGGAAGGGCGGCTTAGGGACAGCGCCCAAATAACCTAAACGATTATCAACGTGGCAAGAGGGCATAATTCCATTCTCCGTGGAACGCTGCCGGACGTAGACGGACCTTTGCCAGTTGCTCCGACGTGACCTTTTCTTTCGTCGGATATTCATTCTCATCCAGTTCCGCGCGGATTCGAAGTCCTCGATCCGTTCTTGTGCTTCCAATCAGTTGTACGATCGTTGCGTAGCTCGCCAGCGGGCGGCCGGGCCAGTTTTGCGTGATATGGCAGAACATGCGATGTTCGATCTTGTTCCATTTGCTGGTGCCCGGCGGGAAATGGCAGACTTCCAATCGCAATCCCAGTTTGTCGGACAACTCCTGCAAGGCCACCTTCCACAAACGGGTCCGGCTGCTGTTGCTGCCGCCGCAGTCTGCGGTAATCAGCAACTTGGTCGCACGCGGGTAGCGTTTCTTACCCATTTTTCTCCACCAGCGCCGGATGGTGGCGGCGGCGAATCGAGCGGTGTCGTGATCGATGCCGACGCTGACCCAGCCTTCGTTGCGCGTCACGTCGTACACGCCATAGGGAATGGCTTTCTTCATCTTCGGATCGGGAAAATCATGCACCAAGACCTCGATCGGGCGACCCTTGGGCAGCCATTCCCGGCCCGCGTTCTGGTACGCTCCTACCAGCTCTTTCTTCTTCGTGTCCACCGAAACCACCGGCTGGCCGCGGCGCTGAAACCGAAGAACCTGTTCGTTGATGTAGTGAAACTGGGCGTCACGGTCGGGATGGCTGTGGCCCTCGCGCGTCTTGCGGTTCCCCTGTAAATGGAAACCCCGCTCTTTCAGTTCTCGGGCCACGGTTCGCGATCCAATCTGAAAACCTTGCCGCCTCAATTCCGCCGCCAGTTTGTAGGTGCTCTTGCATGTCCAACGCAGGGCCGATTCCGGATCGCCACGTGCCGTCGGTTCCACGAGCAATTCCAAAGCCTCGATCAACCCCGGCTGACGGTCATGGGCACGTTTGCGGCCGCCGCCCTTGCAGCGAATACGCTGAGTCGAAAGAACGTCCTCACCCGCCGCCGCAGCTTCCAGTTCACGAATCCCCTTGTATACCGTCGCAGACGACATGCCGGTGGCCGCCAGCACCGCCGCAATGCCTCCACGGCCCAAAGAGCGGGCCTCAGTGGCCGCCCACACGCGCCGGGAACGTTCATTCAAGACCTCAGACAACGAAAGGTACTTCTCCCTCACCCATTGCACCACTGTGGCATCCGGCATACTCTCCTATCGGGAAAGTTAAGCCGAATACTTTAAGTTATTTATGCGCGAATCCTATGGAGACGGGAGGATGCAATCTCGGTCTACCTGGCTCGTGGCCGACATCAAAATGGACGTCGTTCAACCGGGAGTCTCAAGCAAAACATCTGGAGTCTATGGAACGGGGTAGTCCCTATTCCCCTGGATCCGGAGCGTTGGAGATATTCAGCCATGACCTAGACGGGGCGCTGTTCCTCTGGAGAGGCGATGCTCCTCCCGAGGGCGCTGTTTCGATCTCGGGGCTAGGCGCGTGATGGAACAATCTCGCTCCTTAGGATAGAGTATTGAAGTTTCCACAAATGGGGCTATGGCAGTCCGCAGAATCGGGAATCGCTACGGAAGCACAGCTTGAATGCTGTCGGTGCCGAGCGCCCTTGCCGGTAGGCAAGACCTATGGTCGATGTCCCTCGTGTCGGCTTGTCTTGGAATTCGCGCACGAGGCGAAGGTTCTCAAACGGCCCGGAATCTGGCGCATCGGATGCATGGTCCTTGCGATTCTGCTAGTGGGGTACCAAACAGCGTCCAAGGGGGGGTGGCTCACCCCAGCAGGATTGAGTATTACGCTGGTTGCGTGGACTCTGATGTGGGGCCTCTTGATTGCGACCTTCGCTTGGTATGCGAGCGGATCATGGAAACGTAGCTGGAGCCTGATTCTCCCAATGGCCGGGTGGACCGCGCCTCCGTTTCTGGCAGCCCAGCTTCTCATCCCGATAGCTGGAATGATTTGGTGATCTGAGAGATTGGAGGAATTGAGAGGGAGGAAGTCGCTGACAGTGTGCTTTGACCTTAGCGATGACGGAGACTCGGTTATAGGCGGTTCTAGCACGTAGGGTGCATTTCAATGCACCATCCGTTCCGCGTGGATCGTCGCCGCAACAGCAGGTGCATCAAGATGCACCCTACTCGCAACAAGCCGACGTCGATACGTCGCACGAACCACGCCATCCCGACGCCTTCGACCCCCAGTAGCGCACCGACCCGATACCCGTGTCGCCGGTGCGTGGCGATCTAGCCCGTCGTGGAGTATGATTCGCCGCCGTGGGCGAGCAGTTCGGATGGACTAACTGGAGCGTGGTCATCGGCTATCTGGTCGCTACCACGGTGGTCGGCGGGCTGCTCGCCGGTCGTCAGGCGACCATGCGAGACTTCTTCCTCGGCGGGCGCAAGCTGCCCTGGCCCGCGGTCAGCGCTTCCATCATCGCCACCGAAATTAGCGCCATCACCATCGTCGGCGTACCGGCCATCGTATACGCCCCCGGCGGGAACCTCACCTACCTGATGCTCGGCGTGTTTGGATCGACGCTGGCGCGCGTTGTGGTCGGATATTTCTTCGTTCCCATCTTCTATCGCCGTGAGATCTTCAGCCCCTACGATTACATCGGACAGCGACTCGGGGAGTCGGCCCGGGCCGTCACCACCGGGCTGTTCATGCTGGGCGGCATGCTCGCCCAAGGGGCTCGGGTCTATCTGACAGCCCTGGTCATGGATCTGATGATCGGGCGCTCGGCATTCGCCGGGCTCGCCCAGTTCACAAGTACCAGCACGCTTACGTGGTCGATCTGGCTGATCGGTTTGATCGCCGTGGGGTGGACGCTCATGGGCGGCATCCGCACGGTGATCTGGACCGATGCAGTTTTGTTCTTGATCTTCTTGTCCGGCAGCGTGGTAGCTCTGTTGTTCATCGTCGGTGAGCTGCCCGGCGGATGGGCTGAGCTTTTCAGCGTCGGTGCGGCGGCGGGCAAGACGGTCTGGTGGAACACGGATCCGAGTCCAGCGGCCACCTATACCGTTTGGACGGCTATCATAGCATCAACCTGGGGCGGTGTCGCGGTCTACGGCACCGATCAGTTGTTGGCCCAGCGAATGTTCTGTTGTCGCGGCCCCATTGAGGCCAGACGAGCCATCATCGTCAGCAGTGTGGGCCAGGTGATTACCGCTACCGTCCTATTCGTCGGCATCGGCCTCTATGCTTACTATCAACAGTTCCCCCCCGCAGGGGAAGCAGCCGATGCCCTCGCGGGGAATCCCAACAACGTATTTCCCGTCTTTGTTCTATCGGAAATGACCCGGATCAGCTTTCCCGTCGCCGGCCTCATCGTAGCCGGGATCTTCGCCGCCGCGATTTCAAGCCTTGATTCGATCCTCGCCGCACTGAGTCAAACAACCATGTCGTTGTTAGTTCTTCCGCGATGGGCACGAACGCCACCGGATTCATCAGACTCGTACTCCGAAGCGCAGGACGAGCGACGCAAGGTACGGGCCTCGCGCATTCTCGTCATTTGCTGGGGGGTGGTGCTGTGTATGATGGCTCAAGTGGCGGTGGCGGCCACCGACAAGTTTCCTCTTGTGTTGAACCTGGCGCTCTCCATGGGTGGCTACGCCGGCGGCGCCCTGCTCGCGGGATTCCTGCTCGCGGTACTCCGGCTTCCCTATGATGCCCGCGGTTTCCTGTTCTCTGCGCCACTGTCCGTCCTGGTAGTGTTCTCGGTAGTGTGGCACCATGACTGGGCGAACGCGGTCTGTTGGGTCGCGGCCGGCCTGCTGCTTATCGCGTGGGGCTTTACGGTCACACGCACGCGCGGGGACATCGCTCGGACACTGATACTAATCAGCAGTCTCGCGCTCACGTTATGGCTCAGTTATTATGGATATCTTGACGTCGTTGAAACGGGTGACGGAAAGCGCACCTTCGCCACAGTCGCTTGGCCGTGGTTCATTCCGATAGGCTCGATCGTCGCCTTCGTCTACGGAATCCTCCTCGCTCACAAGAGGACGCCCGATTGAGATGGGGTGTGGGCCGTGCTCACTTGATGGTCACCTGTCCGCTTCCACGTTTGACGCGGCCGATACGGACAGGGTTTTCGCCGGCACGACGGAGACGCCGAATTGCGGCTTCGGCGAAGGTCGGTCGAACGAACACGACGAAACCGATTCCCATATTGAACACTCGCATCATCTCCGCGTGGGCGATACCGAGTCTCTGCAAATAGGAAAAAACGGGCGGCGGAGTCCATCGCTTGCGATGCAGCACGGCGTCGCAATCGGGCGGCAGGGCACGGGCCACGTTCTCGGGCAACCCTCCCCCGGTGATGTGGGCCATCCCCGTAACCACACGCTTGACCTTGTACGCCCGCAGCAACTGGAGGATCGGCCGGACGTAGATGCGAGTCGGGCGCATTAACGCATCACTCAACGTCTCGCCCAACTCGTCTATCTCGGCGCTCAGTTTGAGTTTGCGTTTGGCGATCACCTTGCGCACCAAACTGTACCCGTTGGAATGTACCCCGTTCGACGGCAGGCCGATGATCGCGTCGCCCGGTGAGATGCGCCGCCCATCGATCGCCTTGTGCAGCTCCACCACGCCCAGGGAGAATCCAGCCAGGTCGAACTCACCGGGGCGATACAGATCGGGCATCTCCGCCGTCTCGCCGCCGAGCAGGGCGCAGTCGGCCTGCTTGCAACCGGCGGCGATGCCCTCCACGACGGTAACCATTGCGGCTGGGTCCAACGTGCCGATTGCCAGGTAGTCGAGAAAAAACAGCGGCTCCGCACCGCAGGTTATCAGGTCGTTGACGTTCATGGCGACCAGATCGATGCCGATGGTGTCGAGTCGCCCGGTCTGTTTGGCCAGCAGGACTTTCGTGCCCGCCCCGTCGGCGCACCCCACCAGCAGCGGCCGGCGGTAGTTGCGACGGAATAATTGTTCATCGTAGTCCAGGCGAAAGAGCCCGGCGAAGCCGCCGTTGCGACTACAGACCCTCGGCCCGTAGGTGCTGTGCATGGCGGCCTGGATGGCGTTCACGAATTGTGTGTTCGATTCGAGGCGAACGCCGCTGGATGCGTAGGTCAATCGCTTGTCAGCCATCATGAAGCCCTACTTGAACATTCGCAACTGGCGCCGTTCCATGGCATATTTGTCAACCGGCTCATCCACGTCCACCGGATAGTTCCCGGAGAAGCAAGCCGTGCAGTACTGGTCGTCGGGCATCTTTACGCAATCGAGCATCCCTTCCAGGGTGAGATAGGCCAGCGAATCCACACCGAGGTAGTCGCGGATGTCGTCCACCGATCGGCCGGTGGCAATTAACTTGCTGGAGTCGGGGAAATCGATGCCGAAGTAACAGGCGTTGCGAATCGGCGGGCTGGCCACCCGCAGGTGGATCTCCTTGGCGCCCGCCTTGCGTAGCGCCCCCATCTTGCCCCGGGTGGTCGTCCCCCGCACCACGCTGTCTTCCACCACGATGACCCGCTTGCCCCGCACGGCCTCCTTGATCACGTTGAGCTTCATCTTCACCACCAGGTCACGCATGTTCTGCTCGGGCATGAGGAACGAACGCCCGGCGTAATGGCTGGTGGTGAACCCACGCCCCAGGAGCAATCCACTTTCTCGCGAATAGCCGATCGCTGCACATCGGGCACAGTTGGGAACCGGCACCACTAGATCGGCATCCACCGGAGCCTCGCGGGCCAATCGGCGCCCCATCCGCACGCGAACCAGGTGGACGTTTTCCCCGAAGATGCTGCTCGACGGATCCGCAAAATAGACCTGCTCGAAGATGCACGCCGCCTTCCGCCCGTCGGTTTCGCCTCCAAACCGCCGGCTGCTGATCCCCGCGGCGGTCACGGTGACGATCTCGCCCGGCTCGATGTCACGCTCGTACTCGGCGTCCACGATGTCCAGGGCGCAGGTCTCCGAGGCAATCACCACCGCACCGCTGCTCAACCGCCCGATGCACAACGGCCGGAATCCGAGCGGATCACGCACCGCCACCATGCGATCGGGAAACAAGAGCAGCAGGCAGTAGGCCCCCTGCAGGTGATTGAGCACGTGGGCCAGCGGATCGGGCTTCTGCTGGTGGGCTGGATTGGCCAGCAGGTGGATGATCACTTCTGTGTCGTTGGTGGTCTGAAAAATGTGGCCGTGCTCTTCATAACCCCGACGAAGCAGGGCGGCGTTGATCAGGTTGCCGTTGTGGGCGATGGCCACCGGTCCTGCGGCGGACTCGAACAGTAGCGGCTGGGCGTTGGCCTCACTGCACGAGCCGGTGGTCGAATAGCGTACGTGCCCGATGGCGACGGGGTTGCGGACGGAGTCTATGCGGGCTTGATTGAAGACCTCGCCGACCAGCCCCAGGCCCGCGGTCCGAGCGATGCGCTCGCCGTCGGTGCTGCAAATCCCCGCCGACTCCTGCCCTCGGTGCTGCAAGCTGTGCAGCCCCAGGCGCGTCAGGGCCGCCGCATCCTCGTGACCGAAGACACCAAAGAGCCCGCAATGATGTTTGACCGAACGAGCCTGCACCATGGAACGCCGAAAAGGGAGCCACCGGACCGAGCCTGCCTCAGCTCCCACTGCCTGGAGCCAACATCGAGGTTGACCATTGACTATTCGCCTGGACGCCATCCGTCAAGAGAGCCGACTCCCGATCGGCGCGGGTTCCGGTGGCGTAGCGTATGGCCTACCCATCCGACGACCCGCCGGCGTATTGGGCTGGAGCCCGGCTCATTCGGCCGCCGCATCGGCTGGGCATCTGATTAGGCGCGCACGCCGCCCGGCTGCTTCGACCCGCCCATCACTGGACACCGAAGTGCGTTTTGGCCTACGATCCGCCGTGGCTCGTCGCCGACGTCAAATGATCGCCCGGCCTGTCGGCGCGGACGAATGAGCCCAGGCGCATGATTTCGATGATTGGACGTCCAAACAAAGAAAGCGAAGGAGTGCTATGTTCCAACTCGGTAGACGGTTTGTCTCGCCCGTAGTGTATGTAGCGTCCCTGCTAGCCATCGGGGCTGGCTCGACCTCCGGTCAAGTCGGCAGTGACGATCAAAAATGTATCGACTGTCACAGCAAAGTGAATCCGGGCCTGGTCAACCAATGGCGCGAATCCAAACATGCCACCTCGGGCGCCGGTTGCCTGTCTTGCCATGCCGCCCAGTCGGGTGACGCAGACGGCTGGACGCACGAGGGCCAGTTGATCAGCTCCATGGTCACCCCGCGTGACTGCGCCGAATGCCATCCGCGTGAAGCGGTCGAGTTCCAGGCCAGCCATCACAGCAGCGCCGCCATGTTCATCGGCTCGCTGGATAACTTTCTCGGCGAGGTCATCGCGGGCAAGCCGGCGGCGGTGTTGGGATGCCAACAATGTCACGGCTCCGCGATCAAGATGAGCAAGCAGTTCGACGACGGCTCGACTTTCGAGATCGACATGGCGGAGGTCTCGGCCAGGGCGATCGAGCAACTCCGGGCGAGCGGCACGGACCCGTTTCGGAACAAGGAGATCCTGAGCGAGACCATGACGGAGATGATCAACGCCGGCTATGCCCCTCATAAGTCCAAGACCGCGATCAAGCTGGCCATCGACAAGGATAGCTGGCCCAACAGCGGCGTCGGGCGGATCAACCCGGACGGCTCCATGGGATCGTGCAACGCCTGCCACTCGCGGCACACCTTCTCCCGGGCCCTGGCCCGCCAGCCGGACAACTGCGGCAAATGTCACATGGGGCCGGATCATCCCCAGATCGAAGTCTACAACGAGTCGAAGCACGGGATCGCCTTTCGCAATCGACTTGCGGATATGAACCTGGACTCGCCGGACTGGATCGTGGGCCAGGACTACTCCGCCGCTCCGACCTGCGCCACCTGCCACATGTCCGCCACCCGGGAACAGCCCATCACCCACGACCTGGGCCTGAGAATCGCCTGGACCTTGCGCCCCATCGTCAGCAAGATGACCACGTCGCACACCGCCACGCTGACCGACGACGACGAAATCGAGCACGCCGACTGGAGCCCGGAGCGAAAACGCGCCGCCATGAAGGACGTGTGCAGCGCCTGCCACGGCCCGACGCACGTCAACAACTTCTTCGCCCAGTTCGACGCTCTGGTGGAGCTCTACAACGGCAAGTTCGCCGCCCCAGCCAAGAAACTCATGGACTACGTCTGGAGCAAGGGTTACGTGGACAAGTCCGTCCCCTTCAATCATGAGCTGGAGTGGGTATTCTTCGAGCTGTGGCATCATGAGGGACGGCGAATGCGGCACGGGGCCGCCATGATGGGGCCGGACTACACCCATTGGCACGGCAGCTACGAGGTGGCCAAACACTTCTACATGAAGTTCATCCCCATGATCGAGGAGATCGCTGCAGAGAAGAAGGATGCGACGCTGACCACGATGCTCGCCGAGCTGATGGCCAAGGAGGAGCACAGTTGGCGCGGCGGACTGAGCAAAGAGAATCGTGCGGCCATGCTGGAGTTCTACAAACGCCGCTACGGCGAATAACACACCTCGAGGATCGTCCTACCGGAACGGTCCGTCGCCGGGTGCGGGTGCCATGGCCCAACTCGTCGGCCTGTGGTCCGGGTGCCACTGGTAGCTTGTCCACCAGTGCAGGGACAGAGTAGGGCTCAGCACCCACAAATGTAGGGAGCCCGATCATGGAGAGGACGGCCACCGGCGTTGGATGAAATGATGAAGCGTCACAGGCCGCAGCACTGGTGGGCAAGCCACCAGTGGCACCCGCCGACCTCGCGTTTGGGCGACTGTTATCCGCTTGGCTTCCCCTCAGCAGCGAGAATTGCCACCACCGGCGGTTGCGGTTCTAATCCACGCCCATGGCCGAAACGACAGAGCCCGCCAAACGCTACGACTTTGATCGTGTAGTTCGCATGCTGCTCTCGGCGGGCACCGCCCTCGCGGTCATTCTGCTCCTACGCTACCTCTCAGACGTGCTCGCCCCCGTCGCCGTGGCTGCCCTGTTGGCCTACCTGCTCAACCCGGTTGTGACGCGCCTGGACGCCAAGATACGCAAGCGGGGAGTCTCCGTGGCTATCACCGTCCTGGGACTGGTAGGGCTGATCCTCGGCAGCATGGCGGTGGTCGGCCCCATTCTCATCGGCCAAATCAGCGACTTCTCCGGAATGGTCGGATCGATGGAGGGAGCCGGCCAAATCGATGGCGAGATCGACGGAAATAGGCCGGGGTTTCATGAGCGCTACCAATCGTTCAAATCCGCTCGCAGCACGGGCACACAAGATCTGCTCACTCAAGTCGAGCTGATGCTCGCCGACGTGAAATGGAGCGAAGTGTTGCTCAAAGCAGCCACGCGGCTAGCCCCCGGGGTATGGGGCGTGGTGAGTGGAGCGCTGTCGCTGCTGCTGGGCTTGACCGTCGTAGTGGTCGTCCTGCTCTATCTCTTCTTCCTGCTGATGGACTATCCCCTCTACGCGGGACGATGGAAGGAGTTCCTCCCGCCGGCCTATCGCGAGCCCGTGGTGGGATTTGTCGATGAGTTCGTGGATGCGATGCGGCGGTACTTCCGAGGGCAATTCGTGATCGCCGGGACCGTCGGCGTGCTGTTCGTCATCGGTTTCTGGCTGATCGGTTTGAGGATGAGCGTGCTGCTGGGGTTGTTCATCGGCCTGTTGAACATGGTCCCCTACCTGCAACTGGCCGGCCTGGTTCCCGCGATGTTGCTCGGGCTGGTTCGGGCCATCGAGAACGCGGGCCCCGACGGCGATCCCCAAATCGTGTGGTCGTTGGGCCTGGTCCTGATCGTCTTCGCCGTGATACAGTTGATTCAGGATGCGGTGTTGACTCCGCGAATCCTGGGGAAGTCCACGGGTCTGCGCCCATTGGTCATCCTGGTCGGCGTCTGCGTGTGGGGCAAGCTGCTGGGATTCCTGGGCTTGGTGTTGGCCATCCCGCTCACCTGCATCGGTTTGGCCTACTACCGCAAGTTCATCCTCGAGCGGGTCGAGTCGAGGAGTGGTCCTGAGCAATCGACTCAAGACGAGTAGCAGGCCCTTGAAATCGTAGCGGCCGGCGCCTCGCCGGCCGTGGCAACTTGGCTGGGTGGGCCAGGGCGAGGGTGTCCGGCGTTCGAGTCGGTCGTAATCGCATTCTTCAACGGGCTGGTAGCGGCGCGAACCACCCGGGAATGAATTGCGGTCCGCAGCGGACCACGTGATCGAGGTCAAGGGTGGTGCATTCCATACACACATCAGAAGACACAGTACCCACGCCGGGTGAAACGTCGCAGGCGATCCCTGCCACCGTCTC
>JADFPW010000449.1 GCA_022562105.1 Planctomycetota bacterium | reverse complement strand
GCCCTCGCCTACGAGGTGTTGGACTCGCTCGAACAAGTCGGTAGCAGGCAGCAACTGTTGCGATCGTTCTTTGACCATGCAGAACTCAAACTGTAGCGGATTTAATTCTCTAATCAAAGGTCAATAGCTGGGAAACCACAGTGGACGGGACGAACGGGCCCGCGGTGCTCACCGTCACGGCGGGAACCGACGCGAAGCTGGTGACCACTCTGCCGGTGGACGATTAGCTACGGGCATGGATCGCTTATGTCTTGGCGTGACACGGTTCACTCACGCAAGAATACTCAGGTAAATCGACCGAGAGATTGAGCTCTCGGACACAAGAAAAAGGAGCAAAACAATGATGAGATTCGTAATACTGGTCGCGGTGGTATGCGGGCTGGTGATCGGCGTGGGAGCCGTTCAGGCGGACACATGCACGTTCGACGTGCCTTCAGGTGATTGGGATGTTCTCGAGAATTGGGACTGCGTGGTGGGTGGCGAGCAGGTGCCCACCGCCGCCGACCGCGCCGTCATCCAAAGCGGCAAGATCTGCAACATCGACTCGCCCGCCGTGGCCGACAGCCTGGAGGTCGAAAGCACGGCCACGCTCAACATTTTGGCAGGCCACAAGCTGACCCTGGACGGCGACAACGACGATTCCACGATCGACGGAACGCTGACCATAACGGCGTCCGGCGAGGACGTCGGGGAGCTAGCTTTCGTCGACAACACCCAGACGATCAGCGGAGATTTTTTTGGAAAGATCGTCGGGCTGGACGAGGCGGCCAAGATTACGGTGGCGCTGGGAATAACGCTGACCAACCGCACGACGATTGAGGGAGCGCTCCAAATCACCGGCACCGGGGACTTCAAGAACGGTGGAACGGTGCATGCCAACACCTCGGGTACGCTTGAAATCACCACCGGCTTGCTCGACGACGAGCCCGCTGGTTTTTGGCAGGTCTCGACCAGCAGCTCGGCCGTGCTCCACCTCGCGGCGCAGAATACGTTCTTACTGGACGGCAGCTTCACCATTCTGACCGGGATCCTGACTGCCGATGCGCCGGGGTTTATGACCTTCGGCGATTTGACTATGAAGGGCGGGGCGATTGAGATGCCGCAGGGCGCCATCGCGGTGTTCAAGTACTCCCCTTAGATCTCGGATCGGGGTGGTCTCGGGCAGGAAGCACCGTGTTCGACAATTTCCGGAGGCGTTCTTTTCGGGGATCGGCGCGGTGGGCCTTGCCCGAAGGCCTCCCGGTGGGTATACTTGATCTTCGGTGAATCCAAATCTGTCGGCTGCTGATAGGGGGCGCCCATGAGTAGGACCGTTCGGCACATTGTCGCTCTCGTGAGTTTGACGGTTGCGCTTCCTCTCACCAAGGCCGGTGAGCGGACGTATACCTACTACGATATCTTCTACTTCAACTGTCCGTCGGAGGGCTTTACCCTGCTCTTCGATGTAAACGACCTGGGTGTGGTCGTGGGTGGCTACATGCCCGAACGTTGCGGGCAGGCCCACGGGTTCATTTGGTCCAACGGGGTAATGCTTGATCTGGATGACACGTACGACCAAGGCGTCCTTTGGGCTGCCGCAGGAATCAGTCAGGCCGGTGTGGTCATCGCCGAGGGATTTCCGTACCGGGTTCTGGTCTGGCGCGATGGGATCATCACGCCGCAGCCCGTCCCCCCTGGCTGCGAGGCGCAGCACAGGCCGCAGGCCATCAACGGCGCCGGAACCATGGCCGTCGGCACGTGTGACCGCGACGACTCGCTGGAGCTCATCGTGCCCGCGGTCTACTGGATCGACGAGGGAACCTCTCTGGATCTGGATCTGTTCGACGACTTGCCCTTTGACGCCACCGGCGAGGCTCACGATGTCAACGACGACGGAGTGGTGATCGGAGACGTTGATGGTGAACATCGGTCGTTCATTTGGCAGGACGGCGTGCTCACCGAGATCCTCAACGGCTTGGGTGGTGAGGGCGTCCATGTCTGGGCGATCAACAACCATGGTCTGATCGTGGGGATCGGACACGACGGCCCAGCCATGAGCTACGACATGAATACCGGTGAAATGACCGCGCTAGGCTCCGGGACTGCCCACGATGTCAACGATCGCGGGTGGGCATCAGGCGCCGACATCATCGACCTTAGTGCATCCCACGCTGTTCTCTACAAGGACGGCCAAGTCATCGATCTTCACGAACTGGTCCTCGGCGAGCATCTAGTCACGACATACGACAACGCCATCAACAACTACGGCTGGATCGTAGGCTGGGGTGACGACTCCATGGGGAGAACACATGGTTGGCTGCTGGTCCCCGAGTACGACAAGGGCGACTACGACGGCGACACCGACGTGGACCATCAGGATTTCCAGCACTTCCAGCGTTGTTTCGCGGCTGAGCCCTACATCGACGGCACGCTCCACGTGGGCTGTAGCGTCTTCGACTTCGACGACGACGTGGACTTGGACCTGGACGACTATGCCGCCTTCCAATCCGCCTTCACCGGCCCCGCCGCCCCCAACAACAACCCCAACGGGCCCGGGTAATCGTTCAACCGGCGTGTGGAAGCTGGTCGTCGCTTCCCCGGGGTTCCAGACCACCGGCTCC
>JADFPW010000448.1 GCA_022562105.1 Planctomycetota bacterium | reverse complement strand
TGGCCACCGGGGTGGTGATCCAGCCGCTGGAATGATCGGCCGACCGGCTGGGGATATCTCAGGCGCTCGACGACGATGAAGGTGAACTCGTGGATGAGCAATGGCGAGTAGGGATCGGGTACGACATTCACCGACTGGTGCCCAATCGTGCGCTGATTCTGGCGGGCATTGAGTTGGCAAGTGACGTGGGATTATCCGGCCACAGCGATGGGGACGTCGTGCTCCACGCGGTGACCGATGCCTTGTTGGGGGCTGCTGCCCAGCCGGACATCGGCGAGCTGTTCCCTGACACGGATCCAGCTTATGAGGGGATCGCTTCGGCGGAACTTCTGGTTCGGGCGTTGAAGCGAGTCCGGGACGCGGGCTACGGACCGTGCAATGTGGACGTGATCGTACATGCAGAGCGCCCCAAACTCAGCCCCTATAAGGCGAGCATGGCTTCCTCGATCGCCGAGATTCTGGGATTGCCGGTGACGGCGGTCAGCGTCAAGGCCAAGACGGCCGAGGGGCTGGGATCGATCGGGGCCGGCGAAGCGATGGCGTGTACGGCCAGTGTTTTGATCGTCAAGCAGTAGGCGATCCGCAACAGGCGGCGTGGGGCGCGCCGACAGAACACCAGGGTCGTGAGGTGCGAGCGACTTGAGAAACCGAGCCGCGACCGTGAGGGAGCGGTTTTTCTGTCCCCCTCCCTCACGGTCGGGGTTCGGATAAGACGGCATCAGCATAAATCACTACACTAGCGATAGAGGTCGGTAGGAATGCCATTAAGAGTCTATAACACGCTTTCGCGGACGAAAGAGGACTTCGACCCCATCAACGCGGGCAAGGTGGGGATGTACCTGTGCGGCCCCACCGTATACAAGCCCAGCCACATCGGCCACGCCGTCGGCCCGATCATCTTTGACGCCATCAAACGATACCTGACCTTTCGCGGATTCGAGGTGACCTGGGTGGTGAACATCACCGACGTCGAGGACAAGCTGATCGCCGAGGCCCAGAAGGAAGGCTGCGGCACGTACGAGCTGGCCGAGCGCGTAACCCGAAACTATCTGGAGGCGATGGACAAGCTGGGCATCGCCCAGGGCGTCAACGGCATCGACCACATGCCCAAAGCCTCGGAGCACATCGGCGACATCATCAAGTACATCGAACGACTGATCGCCAAGGAGGCGGCCTATCCACTGGACGGCGACGTCTACTTCGACGTGACCGCCGACGACGACTACGGCAAGCTGTCCAATCGAAGCCCCGAGGAGCAAGCTTCGCAGCGCGAGTTGCAAAGCGGAGCCAAGCGTCACCCCGGCGATTTTGCCCTATGGAAAGCGTCCAAACCCGACGAACCCGAAGACGTCAGCTTCCAATCGCCGTGGGGGCGCGGCCGACCCGGTTGGCACATCGAGTGCTCGGCGATGAGCATGAGGTACCTCGGCGAATCGTTTGACATCCACGGAGGCGGGCTGGACCTGGTGTTTCCGCATCACGAGAACGAGATCGCCCAATCCGAATCCGCGACCGGCAAGCCGTTTGCCAAGTACTGGCTGCATCATGGCCTGACCCGATTCAATACCAAGAAGATCAGCAAGTCGGACCCCGAGATGCAGGCTGCCTTGGAACGGATGGTCCTGTCCAATCTGCTGGAGACCTACTCGGGCGAACTGCTGCGATACTTCATCCTGTCCACCCACTACCGCAGGCCCATCGAGTTCTCACCGGAGGAGATCGAGGGCAAACGAAAAGGCTTGAACACGTTCTACCGGCTGTTCGACCGTGTGGAACGCATCACCGGACGCAGCCCATACCAAGTCGCCGGCCCCCCGGGTGGCAGCGAGGCGAACGCAGGCGGAGCCGCCGCCCTTGACCAGGAGCTTGGTGACTACCGCGATCGGTTCCTCGATGCGATGGACGACGACTTCAATACGGCTGCGGCTATTGCGGTCTTGTTTGAGATGGCTGGGCGCGTCAATCGGTACATCGACGAAACCGGCATGGAGCGCAACGCGACCGACGAGGGTCGAGAGACAGCGTTGAATGCAGCGGGTCGTCTGATTGGCTTGGCCAGATTGTTGGGCCTGTTCGTCCAGCCGCAGGTCGCGGAAACAGGCCAAGACAGCGAATTGGTGGACAAGATCATGCAGATCATGATCGAGATTCGTCAGCACTGCCGGGCCAACAAGGACTTCGCCACCGCCGACCTGATCCGCGACCGACTGAAGACCGAGGGCGTGGTTCTGGAAGACCGCCCCGGCGGAACGGGTTGGACGCTCGAGTCGTAGACTCGGCTCGACCCTGCATCGTCCATCGATCTGTGCCGTGGCTACTGCAGCGGGCGGACGACGCGGGACGTGTAGCCTGACCTCGCCACGCCCAACGGGTGCCATGCCCACGTTCGCGTGAGGCCGCCCGAGAATCCGATTTGTACGAAAAAGCCTCCGTACTGATGTGAGATGACTTCGTTTCACACAAGCAGCACGGCGGCTGGCAATGTCCGGAAGGGCCACGGAGGACACCTGTCTGGCACGGCGGGTCCGGATGGCGATTCCGCGCTGCAAAGCGGCGCAGCGAATCTGCCGACGATCGGGTCCGGGTTCCCCGCCGACCTA